>JAISNV010000036.1 GCA_031276035.1 Bacteroidales bacterium
AAACGGCTTGGTATTATATTATTTAATGATACGTTCTGTTACTTTCAATTTGCTCAATTATTTTTTTATTAGTATCATGAGGTTTCAGCGAGACTCTATTCGTTAAGCGGAATTGGGCACCGGAGGGGGCACATTATATATTCGCTAAACCGTAACCACCTATTTGCTTGCCCGCCTATTTAGAATGTATATTACACGTCGACAATTATCATGCCATTCAAAGACAAAGGATTATAAATAGTATCGCCAAAATGATTAATATATTCGCTTCCTTGATCGCTCCAATCAAAGCCTGGCCTTGCTAAACAGTATTCATTTTTACTAGTTACAGATATGACATAGCAATACCCAACTTTTGCGATTGAAGAATATATGATTTGTCCTTCACGTGCACTGTTTGCAAAATTTTTCTTTTCTCTTTTGATTAATGAATGCTTGAACGCATCACACATTTGATGAACGAAGTAATCCAACTGACTTTTTAAAGTGCTGGCAGGTTGCTTCAATCGTTTCACCTTATCGTTTAGTTGTTCAACTAATGTGTTTAATTTATCATCTAATTCGGAAAAAGATGTCCATCCCAAATAATGCAATGAATTCAATAATAATGTTTTAAAATAATGCCTTTCGCTTTCTTTCCAATTGATATTCAACATACAAGCAATCGTACTGATTAAAGCGTCATGTTGGAGCTGTTCAAATTTTTTTCTTGTATAATCGAATTTATATTCTTTGAAACCGTTTTGTGCTAAACGCAAAAAGTCGCCTACAATATTCAAGCAACAACCTTTTACATTATTATTTTTGTAACAACCTGTTATAGGTAAATAGGTGAAAAACCGTTGTTCAGTCTCAATCTTCTCTGATTTACCTCCGAACTCATGAATCAGCTCTAACGCAATCAAATACTTCGTCATGACTGTTAATGTCAACTTGTAGTTGGTCATTTTAGTATCTTTAAACAAAATATCGCTATGAAAATAGCTATAAAGATTTTCAAAGAATTTTTTTAGTTTACGCTTGTCTGATTCTGTTTTTTTCAACGAATCATTCTTTTTAAGTTTTATTTCATCTTCATTATTCCCACTTATGTTACTTATATTCTCTTCCTGCTCATCTGTTCTGATGTCTATCTGTGAATTTGCGCTATGCGTATATGCTAATTTTAGTGAGTCCAATACTCGAAGTGATGGGGATAAAAGCAATCTACTTTCTTGTGAATGCGTTTTTACTAATTTATAGTCCTATAAATCAACAAGTTTTGTTTGATTAACATCTTTTTTAATTTCCCCTTCGTTTATTTTATTTTTTGAACTATTTAAAATTGAAGCACCTTCCTCTTTTTCGCTTTCATCAATAATTGCATAAGGAAGCAAATCCAAGACATTTTGTAGCTCGCCATTTTGTAATTGTCCACATAATTTTTCAAGTTCTGCATCTTTAGGGTTGGGATGAGTTTTGGTGGTTGAGAGATAGTTGCTAACCATTATCTTATTTGACAAAAATGTATTATCTGCCTTTTGGATTTGGATATATCGCAATTTATTTTCTTCTATGTCAAGTTTGATGTCTTGTTGTACATGTAGGGAATTAAGTGTCTCTTTTTTAAGTAATTTATTATCACCGCCATACATTGCAACATGAATAGGCGTATCGAATCCCATGCTTGTATATAGTGTCAAAGTTGAGAAATTAATTTCTGCTGACAATAACTTAATTATAAAACTGTTGTTTGTTACAATTTTCTTTTCTGCAGAAGTTCCGTTATTTATATCAAATTGCGATAATTTTTTTTGACCGCTTGCTTTTAATTTTACGCCAATTCTATTTAATAGTTCCTCTTCATTTGATTTTATAAATATAGAAGCTTCTGCATTAGGATTGCTTGAAATACCTAAACCTGCCGGTGTGATATTAGCGCTACCAAACAAGCAATATTCAATATTCTTTTGTGTTTTAAAATAAAGGATTTTTGCATGAAGCCTTGAGAGTTGTTTTTCTCCAATATCTTTACAAACATCCATTTTTTTCCAATCGTAAAAGGTGTATTTGTTATCGTTTGGCAATAGTGAAGGGATTAAGCCTCTATCATCTAAAATAACATTGATTTGTGCATTGGGAAATGTAGATCGAATTACTTCTAATGCTTTTCCGTGTTTATCATAGTAAGGAGAAACAGCTGTAATTTCTATTATTTTTTCATTCCCAATAAGTTGATTTATCTGTTGCCAAATCGTAGAATATTTCGTATTGTATAGGAAAGCTATATTTTCATTATTAGATAAATTTACAAATTGGAACTCCCTAACTTTTGGCAATTCCATTAACCATTGGGAATATTCGGTAATCCAATGAGTAGTCTTTTCATTTATTATTCCTTTTGCAGCATTGGTTATTTGTGAAATATAATCCCATGCTGCGGAAAACACAGGCGCATACTGAGGTTGTGTGACGTCAAAATGATATGCCCCCCAGATTTCATCATTGCCGCCATTACCCGAATTAGTCAGATTACCCGATCCGACGATTAGCAAACCCTCTTTCCCGCCAAACAGCAACCAAATTTTTGGATGAAAAATCTCTTTTTCAAATACAGGATAAAGAGAATATCCTGTTGATAGCTTCATTTCATATCCTGTTGCTTCTTGCATAAGCTCAGAGTAGAAATATCCATCAATAAAAACATTTACATTCCTTACCCCACAAGAACGCAACCATTTCATTATTTTCATTTCAAAAAAATAAAAATCGAAGCTGAAAGTTGTCAATATGCAGGAATGATATCGTCCATTACCAATAAGAGAAAGAATATTGTTTCGTTTTACTACCATTATTGGTCAGTGAGTTCAGTATGTAACTCGGTAATCAGTCCCTTTTCATTGATAATTTGTAAATCAAAGAGCAAGTTTCGTAGGGCATTCATTCTCGGCGAAGTCCAACGTGCAGGGAAAATATCAACAAGTCGTATCATTTGTTCCTCAATGATAAATTTATTGGTCACACGTGTCCCATCACCCATTTTCCGTAAAGCAACCATTTGATGACGATAGATGATATTTTTACGAATAAAGGTTGTGATAAAATCTATAATGTTATCTTGTAAATGTTCGGAAATTGCCAATAAACCATCGACCATATTCCCGTCTCGGATTAGTCCATTTCGGGTCATATATTCTTTGAGGTTTAGTAGCTGCGTCTCGTTGTTTCCGTAAAGCTTAAAGAGCAAATCAAATCCGATTCTTGCACTTTCCTGTGGGGTATTACTTCTATCGTCTCTTTGCTCTAATAAATCATTTTCGGATTCACCAATTGAGGCGATATAATCTTTAAGTTGTGTGTGTGTTTCTGCATCAAATTCTCTTCCGACCGATTCAGAGAATTCACTAATGAATGTTGGCAAATATTTATCTGAATGTAAAGATTCCATATAGCACAATACGCCATAAAAAATCAAGCCACAAGCAACTTGCCAATATTCATTTAGCATATAGCAATACCAACCAACATGTGTGTCTTGGGGTTCAGTATTTTTTTGTTCGTAACATTCATTAAGAAAAATCAGCCAATTGTATTCTTTATTATGACCGCTTGCTGTGGACAGCAACGACATGATTGTATTTCTTCTATGAAAAGTAAACCGCTCTTCAATCTCCATATCTGGATAATCTTTATCCAAAAGCATATCAACATAAAGTTGCCATTCTGCACTTTCAGCATCAATTTTATCTATTGCGAAACACGTAATTAGTTTAGGAATGTCTTCACTATACAATTTTCCTGTTTTTATGCAGTGGTAAAAAAGTGCTTTTATTTCATAAGTGAGGATATTGTCAAATGCACTTGCTAATTGTGCGCCTGACACTTTTTGTCTTGGATGAGATTGTGTAATATTGAAAATAATGTCGCCTTTATCATTTTCAGAATAAGCTGCCAAAGATAAAGCTTGTAGTGCGCCAAAATAATATTGTCCAAATGCCCCAGATGGATATTTCCAATAAACTTTTTCATTTCCGATATCCTTATCTGCACCTGCCGATAAATCAAATACTTTTGGAGCATTATTGACAAGATTTGACGCGAAGTTACTACCTGTAATTTGTGTAATGTTTTTTCGCTCTGTCTGCATTATTATGGCAATTAATAATTCCGATCTTCGAATAAAACGATACTGTTCTGTCTGATTCCCTTTCTTTTCCTTTTTTAAATAAAAGTCGAGAAGCCAGCAATAAAACCCATAATAACGAAGTCGATTAGTCAAATTAGATATTCCGGGTAACATTGTTGCATAAATAGCCTCCGATGTTACTTGAAGACCTAAAGGGTCAAGTCCTGTAATCAAATTTACACTTTCACCCCAAAATGGATAGATAGATTTTCCGTTTTGTAATATAGCCATAATCAAATTCCAATCAGTTGGTTTACCACAATGACACTAATATATCAACTTTTATTTCGCACATTTCTTTTTAATGCTGCAATATCAATTTTTTCCTTACGCTTTATGAATTTTATTATGTTCTGTTCAACGAAGTTAAAATCCCTATATATATTATCTATTTCCTCTTGTAAATAATGATTAGGTACTTCCACAGGAATGCCGCAATAAAAGAACACACCATTTTTAATATAACATGATATTCTAAAATCCACACTATTGCCGGTTTTTTTAATTGTATTATATCTGTTTTCTTCCAGAATAAAATAATACAAAACAATTAAAGACGTTTTTTTTGTTTTATCAACAAGGAAATTGAATAGGTCAGCATTATGAAAACATTTATCTACAACTTCTATAATTATTTCCGGACGTTTTCGAGAGGTTGATAAAGTTTTATCCATGCCAAATATATCAAAACGAGCATAGGGTTTATCCACTTCTGTTTCTCTTGCAACCTCATCTTGAAAGACATATTGACTTATCGCAACAAGTTCCTTTTCTTCCGCTGGATACGTGGAGAAATCTTTATATACAAATTTTATTTTTTGATATTCTCCATTTAAAACACTCATTAATTCAGAAATCTTTTCATCATGTTTATCAGAATCATCGCTCATGTAAAATTTCATTTCATGAGTGGGATTCAATAAACGAAAGTGTGTTCTTTTATCTGTGTGCGAAAGATCAACAGTAGTTAGTTTAAATTCTTCCGTAGAATCAAATAAGTCATATTTCTTAAGTTCTACAATAGTAGCCTTGTCTTTATTTAGCTCATCTGCCCTAAAACACTTTCTATCTCCCTCTTTATCATAATATATTGCCACCTTATGTTTCATACTTCATCTTTATCCATTAAACAGTAAAGCATCAGCTAAATCAATATCCTTAAAGTCAAACTCCACATAGTGACCAAAATTAACTTCTTTGCACTTTAAATAAAATAATTTAAATTCCCCCAACTCCTCTACTTCTTCTTCATTTAATGAAAAGATAAAAGATTCGAAAGCATCCCAACTCCCCCATATTTTAACAACAAGATTTAATATTGAAAACAATGGCTCATCACCTGAAAGTGGTTTTTTTGAAATAATATTTTTAATAAAACTTTTAGGTATTCGTGAAGCACATTTTATGAAAATATTTTTAGCTTCTTCTGATTCAACTTCTTCACTATTGTACGTACGACTATCATTTGTTACCCATTCTTTATAGTTACAATCATGAAATAACCAAAATAAATACTTGTCGAATTTACTAATAGAGTCAGCATAGGTTTTGAAATATTCAATTTTCTGTTGTTTTAAGAAATCTTTTGACAAAATAAAATTCCATTCTGACACATTACGCGAAAAAATATGCTTTATAAAATTAGACACGAATAAAAATGGCGCATCTTGTTTTAGAAATAATTGTTTCACAAAATCCACATAATTCTCCTTTTCGGGATAAAAAAGCTTAACATTGTTATAATTTAATTTCATAATTAAATTATCCCCATCAAAACCAAAACAATCACTACCACTATCGGTTGGTGAAGATGCATAATAAAAAATTGCTTTGAGAATCTTTTCGTAATCGTCTTTATTAAGATAGTGTTCTATTCGCTCTAATCTCCTTGCCACTTCATTTTGCAACCCCCTCCTGATCCACTCTTGTATTTTAATCAAAAATACGTTACACGGCTCGTTTCTGTAATGAGAAAATTCTATTTCAGACAAATTTGAATTTAATAAACTATAAAAAAAATACCTGTCAATACCCACTGGGTTTGCAATAGATGTCAGTTGTAAACTGACCGAATAAATATCATAGTCAGGGAAGACAACATTTACATATTTTAGAGCATCTACTATTTGATTTTCGGGAATTCCCACCTCTTCATAACTCTTTTCTAAATACTCTTCCAAGAGTGTTTTTTCTTTTTCTTTATCGCCTATCTTTTCCTTTTTTAAAGTCAAATAATTATTCCTACTTTGACCGCCTTTTGTCGTCAAATAAAAATTGTAATCATTAGCTAATAGCATATATACGCCAAGAAATTTAATTCTTAAAAGCTCTATATTTAGTAAATCAACGAGGACAATCTCTCCCTTAAGGGCTTCATATGATATTAAAAACGAATTAACAAAACGATTGACATCACGTAGATTTTCCAGTAAAGAATATCTAAAATAATTTCCCCTAGATATATGGTTGAAGGCTGTATTATTAAGTATATTCTCTAATCTTTCTTTATCACATTCTTCCATGTGCGGGATGAGCAATTCTTTTAATCTATTAACAATTGCAAAATAATAAAATTTCGGTAATGTTATTTCTATTTGGAAAATTTTCTCAAGATAAAAATTAGGATGATATTCATTTACTTTTCTTAATGCAGAAATAAGATAATTCCGGTCATAAGCAACAATAAAAACAGTATTGGCAAAGCTTGCACTATTCCGTATTAATCTCAGTACCTCTACTATTTCCTTTTCATATAGACGATCCAAATCATCAATAAAAATGACAATCTGCAAACCTGATGACAATATTGCCTTATTGATAGATTCAAACTGTTGACGTAAATCATTCGTATTTTTGAATAAAGCGGGAAATACTTTAGATAATATAGATGTCTCTATGGGACCTATTTCGTTTAACATTTTCGAGTACGTCAATAATTCATTAGATAGCTCTCTATTATATTTTTTGAGTTTTCCACTTAATTCGTCAAAAAAAGGCTTCACAACAGTGTTGTCATCACTATTGAGCCACGGATTGAAATGTATAATAATTCGATTTTTATCATTTAACCCGCGTTCTATTAAATTCAAAAATGAGGTCTTCCCTGTCCCCCATTCTGAAGAAATCCCTATTGCAAAAGAAGAATCCGGATTTGTCGTATTTTGTGTTTTTTCAATTATTATTTTTGCTACCCCCTGACGATTTAAAGTGTCGTTTTTCAACTTGCTTATAGGATTATCGAAATAGAATCCCCTATTCGTATCAATAGCACATTTTTTTACTTTATAAACACAGCGAATCACAATGTTAAAAACAAGAAACATTATAATCAAATCAATATATTTTATGTGTTCGACTAAATAACTGGATGTAAAATTCCAAATACTAGAAAAACATCTATAATATACTATTATGATATAAAGAAAGATAGAAGTTAAAATTATTTTATTTGATATAAAATAATTATTTTTTATTGATATAATTAACCGAATAATCATTATAATTCCCAATGCCGCAAAAATCACGTCATTCATTAATGATGATTCTATATAACAAAATAACGTATTTACTAAGCCTAATGTAATATATCTTTCAAAAAAAGAATGAAATAAAATATATAATAGGAATAAAGATATTATCAAAGAATTTTCCTCAACAAAACATTTGACTGTACTAAATATTTTCTTCATTTCAATAGATCACACAAAGATTATTAGTATAGCTTCCTCTTATACAAAATTCTCACATTTCCGCATACTTCTTCCTATTTTCCTCATTCCCCCAAAATTCAAAACATTCTTTTTGTGTTTTCTCGAACTCACCGCTAACACCTAAATCGGAACAGAGGTAAAAGTACCCCATGCCGGGAGTATTATCCGACTTATGAACCACAATAGATGACAACAATGGTCTGCTGTGTTCATGCTCAAACGTGGAAACAGCACACAAGATTTCGCTCAATCCCCTCATGTTAGTAATACTGTTTTCATTAACTAAATCACTATAAAAAATAACTGTATGATTGCTCGCAGCCTCAACGCTTTTCTCGCACTGACAGTTTCTTTGTTTAAACCTACTTTTATGGTTTTGTTCGGTTTCATTTTTCTACGTGGGTTAAGTTACTAAGAGGCAAAGACACAAATTAAAAGTAAATTTGTAATTTTGAGGTACCAAGCAGATTCGA
>JAISNV010000037.1 GCA_031276035.1 Bacteroidales bacterium
TTTAAATAATGGCTTTCATCATCATCAATGCTTATCCAAATACTGCCATATTCTGATAAAAATTTTTTCAATAATTGCAATCTTGGATATATCATTGACAGCCAAACTGTATGTTCCATATTGTCATCGTAATGCTCAAAGGCGGAGCCGGTATTATAGGGCGGGTCTATGTAGATGCACTTTACCTGTCCGGCATAGAAGGGCAGCAGGGCCTTGAGGGCTTCAAGGTTGTCGCCCTGGACTATAATGTTTCCGGTGTCGTCGAGTGGGGGGGGGGGGGGGGTAGCTAAATTTTTCTTCCTCTACCAGCAAGCGATATTCGACACTAGCGGCGGCTTTGAGGTCTTGTTCGCGGGTGAGCCAGTTAAGGGTGGGCATTTATGTTGTTTCCTCCGCTTTTAATTTTACCTCGAAAGGTTTTTCCCTTGACGTTTTCCCAAGTATTATTTTAAAAAAATGGTAGATAAAAGGTTTAGCAATATATTCATACAAATCATGGTCGTGAATATATCTTAGAATATTGGTAATATTCATATATTCAAAATTCTTTTCTTTGCTAATTTCAAAAAAGGCTTTAACAAATCGATAGGAAACGGCATACTTATTTGTGTTAGGTTTCAACATGAAATACTGAGGATTATTCTTAATAAAATTCTCCAGTATCCTTTTTACAATATCCCTGTGCATTTTAAATAAATGCATTTCATTACTATATCGGGTTTTCCCGCCATATTCAGGTAGGGTACTGACATTACTCATATAAAGAATTTTTAAGACATTTTCTTTGGCTAAGTATTGTTGAATTATAGCTTCTAGCTGCTCATCGGTTGCCCTGCTCTTAAATCTGCCACCCATTTTTTACCTCCCTTCTTCAATATATCATACCTAGTGATAACGATCCACCGTGCCTTATTCCAAACTAAAATTGTCAAAATGAACTTTACACTTTATCCCTGGACAAATAGTTTCAAAAGATTCTATCATGCAAGTATAGATGTTTTCCCGTTCTTGCTCATATATTTCCGATTCAACCTCTATCAAAATAGCATCGTGCATCGGGACAAGCATCCTTCCCCTTGCCGTATTCAAATATCTAATCAAGGCATTTTTGAATATACCAGATGCTGTTGATTGAATTACATGATTTGGGGCCCAGCGTGCTATCTCGCTTTTATGGTCGTCCTCTGAGAAATGACGTATATATCCTGTAAGTCCAATTGCAATTTTATCTTTAAAACTCTTTTCAACAACAGAATCTTTCCATTTTAATACATTTGGAAACTCATTTAGAAATGATGCAATAGAACTACCTGCCGATGTACCAAAATTTTGTATAATGCTCTTTTTAATATTATCAATACTCATCCCATATATATATGAGAGGAACATTTTCTTTGCTATATCTCTTGTACAATCAGCGCCAATTGCTGAAGCCAGATTGGAATAGAGATCGCCTCCAACATAAACTTTTCTAAGTTTCTGATCATCTGATAAATATGCCATTATTCCAGGTTCAAATTGCGAATAGTCTGCATAGATAAATCGGTTTCCCTCATGTGGTACAAATATGTCCCGACTAGCCCGCTTTAAATACTGAATTCCAGGACGGGTTATTAATATTCTTCCCGATACGGTTCCAATAATATCATATTGTAGTTTGCATCGATCTGATATACCAGCCGTCATACGCAATAATTCAGACAGGTCTCGTTTTGTGTGATTTTCTATATACAAGAGATCTAAGAATGAATTAACATTGCGGTATAACTCTATTGAATCCCAGATATACTTTTTACTAAAATCTGCCTCACCACAATCCTTAATATATTCTCTAATAGTTTCAAAAGTAACATCTCTAAAATCACTGACAATATAATTATAATCGATTTCTAATTTTCTAACTGATTGATAATATTTTCTGTCCAGTTCAAGACATCGTGTTAAAAATTTTTCCTTGTTCAGTTTAATGCCAAGATCGTTTGCTTTAATGAAACTAACAAGAAGACGCATCTCAATATTAATAAAATTATCATATAGGTTATATTTTTTTAATTCAGAAACAATGTTATTATATTCTTTTTTGAAAGATGTTATTAAATCGACTTCCCAATTAGGGGGAAGTCTTTTTTCCCATTCATCAAATGTGGAATATTTACTTTCCTCGATTGATTTTATTTTACCAAATAATTTATTATCATCAAAGCTTCTGCCCAATATCTTTATCCCATTCCATGGCTCATTGTTTTTCTGAAAACTGCCTTTTGGCTTACCTTCAAGCAATCTCCTTGCACTATTCAAATCAAATAATGTATTGGATAAATTATATGGTTTATCCAGATCGGATAAGTAATCCCAGAGATTAATAGTAATACTAACATCAGCTATCGGCAAAGTAATGTCCTTGCCTCTTTGTATTTTTTCGCTGATGGAGATTATTTTATAAACACCTTTCTCAAATGGTAGTTGAAAGAAAATTATAAACATTTCAGTCATATTGATGTACCGATGCTAATATTTCAGTTATTCTTAAAGCGGAAGGTTTAAAAACGACATCCTTAATGTGTTCTTTAATATATCTATAGTTTCCATTCAAACGGTTATTTATGCTCTTTGCAATAGGCTGAACATCTTTTTTCCAGTCCAGTTCTTTTAAGACAAATAGACAATGGCGTTGTAAAATGATAGAATCTATTTCAGGCATTTTGTTTTTTATATGCAACAAGTGAGATTTTTCACCATTTTTTGCAATGAAAAGGATTGGCCCTGCTTTATCCGCAGGACCTCTATCAATATTATCAATGATACTAATTGCTAAGTCAATTAGTAGCGGAGAGTAAACTTCATGAACTATTAGCAATTTCCAAAGCCAATAATTCTGCCATTCATAGATAGCCTGTTCTTTGTTTTCTAGGTATTTAATTATTTTTTCTATATGTTTGTTTTGCAGTTTTACAGAACTTAATAGCGCAACCGAACTGTCTGTTACAGTAGGACATACAACTAATGAATCTATGATACCATCTATAATCTCTTTAAAATAATCTTCCGGAAGCTTGTAGTCTTTACATCTTGCTAATTTTGATATTCTAAAAACGCAAAACCGAAATTCTTTGGTGTCATAACGTCTTTCTTTTAGCAGAGAAATCAATAAATCTTTCAGTATGGAATATCCTATAGCAACATTTGCCTTTCGTTTTGTTCTTAATAATAAATCAATGCTTTGTAATTGAAACTTTGGCCGTATTAATTCGTTATATTCGTCTGTATTTGGTTCAATTATTTTGGTTTTTTTGCTGTTCACGCTGAGCATTTTGTCTCTTAACACATTGACCAACAAAAGCAAGGCCCGCCTTGCCTGAAAAACATCATCGCAAATGATCCTAATGTCGTCCATATATCTATAATACTCAAATCCGGCTTCTAACATCTTCTTATCAATATCTAACATATATATATTGGCCAAAAAAGAAGAACAGTCTCTGTTTTGTGGAAGTCCTCTTTTGCCGTCATAAGACCAACTGATCAAACAATTAGTGATACATTCTACCGATTCATTTAATGTTTTCATGTCATTTAGGTCTATAGCAGTATCATTCACACAGCGTTTCAGATCTTCAGATAAAATATCAATAAAAATGTTTCCGTAATAATCTTGAATATCTGCTTCAACTACTACTTTATTCTTTTCAGCCAATTGGCTTCTAATGATTCCTTCAAGTTTAGCCCATTGTTGAATAGAGTTGAGAAATAAATACTTTTCATCAAGAGAATTGTATCTATGACTATAAACCTGTCTGGGTAATAAACAATCAAATTTCTTTATTAATGGGATAGTTAAATAAAAATAGAACCATCTTTCATAATAATCGGTTTCGAGGGAATAACGGACTGTAAAATTCGATTTTGGAACAAGATGAAGTTCTCTGATCGCAGGTTTATATTTTCCCCGATTGTTTTTTGCATTGGTCGTAATAAGCTCAACTTCTTTTCTGAGTTTAATATAGTCATCATATCTAATCGGGTCTTGAAACCAATCATCATCAATGTCATTTTGCAAATACCTGTCTATATTTTTTCGTTTTACAGAGGGGAAGCCAGGTATTTGAATAATATCATCACTCATCCAGTACCTCCATAAAAACTAATATCCACACGGGAAATCAATAAACCCAATCTCCCCCTCTTTTCAAGAAAATTATTCTAACCCAAGTAGTGGGGGTAGCGGAAAAGACCGCAGGGGCAAACCCGAAGGGGTTGCCCCGAGGACTTCGGAGCGAGGGGGAGCCGCCCGCCCATTAAGGCGACATGGAGCAATCCCCCGGCAACGTTCCAATGCGCTCCTCCTTCATATAGCTTTTATCCGCATAAACCTTGGGAACAACCCAGTATATCATAACATGGCGGAAGATCAAAGGGTATATCGGAGGCTAAATCTAACATGGGGCGTATGATAATTCATACACTCGTAAGGGAGTTACCCGGTGTTCCCCTATCTTTT
>JAISNV010000038.1 GCA_031276035.1 Bacteroidales bacterium
AATTGACGCTAATTGAAGAATTGGAAGCTCATTTGCATCCTCAATATCAACTTCGACTGATAGATTTCATCAACACCAACAAAAAATACGGTCAATTTATACTTACAACTCACAGCACAATACTTGCATCAAAAATTGATTTGGAAAGTTTGATTGTTTGCAATAAGAATTATGTTTTTCCGATGGGAAAAGATTTTACTAACTTAGCTTCTGCTGATTACAAATTCTTGGAACGATTTTTAGATGCAACAAAGGCAAACTTGTTTTTTGCACGAGGAGTAATTATTGTAGAAGGTGATGCTGAAAATTTGCTTATTCCGACTATCGCTGAAATTATTGAACGACCATTACATAAATATGGAGTTTCCATAGTAAACGTTGGAAGTACAGCATATAAACGGTATGCGAATATATTTGTAAGAAAAGAAGAACCTCTGTTTGATATTAACATCTCAATCATTTCAGATTTAGATGTCAAAAGTCTTGAATATTATATAGTAAATGCAAAGTCAATTCCACAAGAAGTTTCAAATGAAACCTCTTTATCTGCACATAGGGAGGATAAAAAAAGAGAGATAGAAAATAAATGGAATAGTAAATTACCTGTTAGAATCTTTCTGCCTGAACAATGGACTTTGGAATACGAGATTGCTTCGAGTAAATTGTATAAATATCTCTATCAAGCTATTGAACTATCTAAAAAAGAAAAAGCAGACCCAATATTTGAAGCAAATGATGAAATATACATAGAGCTTAAAAATGAGACAAATACCAAATATCCGGCAGAAAGATTGTCTAATAAGAAAGTGATATACGATATTTTCGAGCCTATTTGTAAGGGGAATGTCTCTAAAGCTATTGTTGCACAATATTTAGCAGAAATATTAAAACGAGAAAAAGAGGCAGGAGTTAATGTGAAAGAGATGGTTTGTTCCGACCCTTTCTTGAAATACATTGTTAAAGCAATTTACTATGTAACAGAATGATGATATGAATAAATTTGCAGCACCCGAAGAAATACGATATGCTCATTCTGTTTTACTCAAAGGTAAGCCCTACTTCGAGCAAGATAAAATTGATATTATAGAATGTAATGAAAGTCAAGATATAAAAGCCTGTCCCGGAAGTGGAAAGACAACTACCCTTTTAGCAAAATTGATAATCCTTGCCAATCGTATGCCTTTGCCAAATAATCAGGGAATTTGCGTACTTACTCACACAAATGTTGCTATTGACGAGATAAAAAACAAGTTAGGGCATAAAGCTGATATTTTATTCAAGTATCCCAATCATTTCGGAACAATACAGTCTTTTGTAGATAAGTTTCTGGCAATACCTCTATTTAAAATGTTATACGACGTTCCATTAAGAATAATTGATGATGATTATGCTCACAGACAAATAAAATTTCACTTTAATGGAAAAACATATAATGATTTAAAGTGTATTTATTCTCAAATAAAAGATAGAATACCTAATGATATTCCAAAAGGACACAAAACTGCAATAGTCAAAGAAATTCAATATAAATTCATAAAAGATTTATGGATTAATTTTAATGATAATGATTTACCTGTTTTTTGTCGAAGTTATGGTTCTAATCCTATTGCAAAAAACGATAATACAGACATTTATAAGTTATTTAAAACTACCCGCTATACGACATTTGAAAATGGAATATTATCATATAGAGATGCGTATTCATTAGCTTTTCATTACATTAAAAAAAATACATCCATCCAAAATGTTATTTCTTCCCGTTTCAAATATCTATTTATTGATGAAATGCAAGATGCAGATATTCATCAGTTAGATATTATCAAAAACACCTTTGACAAAGAAAAAACTATAATCCAATGTTTTGGAGACCATCGTCAAGCGATCTATCACAATAAAGTTAATAGTGAAGAGCGATGGAAGACTGATAAATTCTTACCTATAAATAGCAGCAAACGTTTTGGAGAAAACATTGCTAATGTATTGCGATATGTTTGTTGTGAAAAAAACGATGCTCTTCAGGCAAATTCAGATGTAAATTCATTAACTCCTGTAATGATTGTTTATGATAATCCACAAGATGTGTTACCCAAATTCTGCGAGTTATTATCCTCAAGAAAAATAGAGGATAAAACTATTTGGGAAATTTCTCAAGAAAGTAAAAACAAAGGAGACACTTCCTATAAGATCAAAGCTATAGGATGGGTTGGACAAGATAAACCGGATGTTATAACTATCAAATCTTATTTTAGTAACTTTAATGCTCGTGTACGAAAAAAAGATAAAATTGATTATGAATCATTAAAATCATTTCTTAAACGACAAGGAAGCGCTAAAATTTCAGATTATTCAAATAAAATTATTGATGTTCTTCTTCATATTTTATCAAGTGCAAACATAAAATATTCAAATGGGAAAACAAATCGCAATTACACAAAAACTACACTGTTAGAAGATTTTGAAAATAAATCATTTGAAAAATTATGTTTACTTAAATCCAATATTGCAA
>JAISNV010000039.1 GCA_031276035.1 Bacteroidales bacterium
TTTCACGCTACGCCTGCTATCTAATTGTACAAAATGCCGATCCTTCTAAAGAAATAGTGGCATTGGGACAAACCTATTTTGCCGTACAAACACGATTGCAGGAAATTAGCCAAATGGAAATAGACTAAATAAGATTATCAACGAAAATCTATATTAAAGAATCGTAACATGACACAAGATCAGATAAATCACTTATTGGCATTACCCAAAAGGGTAGAAAAGGATGGTATTTTGGAAGAATCCATTACTTTGGATCAACAAATACCTTTTCAACACCGCTATAAATTAAAATCCCCAATCGATGATGGTTATACATTTTATATAATGTAGATCAAAGCGCAAAAAATCACTTGAAATTGACTTTGCATCTTATGGACAATGAAACAAAGATTGGTTTACTTCGAATAGATTTTAATGGACAACATCAAAATCCGGAAGAAATTAGTGATAGGTTGCCTGAAGATTTACATCCTTTTGTAGGGAATTTTTTTGCTTATAATGAACCACATGTACATTGTCATGTAGAAGGATATAGAACAATGGCATGGGCAAAACCATTGGCTAATGATTATCCTGTGCAGAATATTTCTTCGCCTGCTGATGTGATAAATGCATTTTATGCATTTAACACCCTGATTGCATTAGAGACCCGTTTCACAATAAACCCCATATTGTTATGACTTGGATTGATGAATTGATAACTAATTATTATAAGTTTCTGAGAGATAGAACAACTATCATAACCGATACCGGTACTGACTGGGCAGTTATCAGTACACCTTTTATAGGTGCATTTAATGATAATCTCGAAATATATGCTAAGAAAAGCCATGATAAAATTATCTTATCTGACGATGGCATTACTTTAAAAAATCTAGATTTGCAAGGCGTTTCCATCAGCCACTCGCCGAAACGGAAAGAGTTTTTTGAGAGATTGTTATTGACTTACGGGATAACATGCAACAACGATGAATTAATCGTCGAAGCTACCGTAACCAATTTTGCTCAGAAAAAACATAACCTTATTATGGCTATTTCCGAAGTAAGCGACATGTATATGCTCAGCAAGCCGGCAGTATCATCTTTTTTTAAAGAAGATGTGAGGCATTTTTTTGATGAACAGGAAATCATATATACCCCGCAGTTTATTTCGAAAGGACGAACAGGGTTGGAATTTACTTTTGATTTTCAAATTGCATACAAGAATAAAGAAATTGTCATCAAATCGTTCAATTCACTGAATAAAATGAATATGCCTAACTTCTTGTTTACTTGGGACGATGTAAAAAGTGTTCGTGAACAGGTAAGCAATAAGAACTTAATGGGTTTGGCATTCGTCAATGACACAGAAAAAGAAGTAGAACCGGAATACATTGAAGCGTTGAGAAGTCGGAATGCAGAATGTATTTTATGGTCGGAAAGAAGTAAATCTGAAAATGTACAAAAGTTGATTGCATAAGCTATGGGTGAGTGGAAGGAATATAGATTAGGCGATGTATTAGAGCTAATCGGAGGAGGAACTCCTAAAACAAACAATCCAGCTTATTGGAATGGGGATATCCCATGGTTATCTGTTGTTGACTTTAATAATGGGATGAAATACGTAGCGGAAACAGAAAAATATATCACACATGAAGGTTTGAGGAATAGTAGTACAAAAATCCTAAATAAAGGGGATATTATTATATCTGCAAGAGGAACTGTAGGTGTTATTGCTATATTAAAAAAGTCAATGGCTTTTAATCAATCTTGCTATGGAGTACGAGCTAAATATGATTTGACATTCAATGATTATCTCTATTATTTATTAAAAATATCATCTGTTTTTCTATTTGACACAGAAAGAAAAATTACAGATGAAGGCCTTGGACAAATAGGTTCAGGTCTACCTCCAATGGGAACAGTATTATTATCATCAAGAGCACCTATTGGTTATTTGGCAATTACTGATGTTCCTATTGCAATAAATCAAGGATGTATTGGTATAATATGTGATAAAAATATTTCAAATTATTTTATATATCTTTGGTATAAAGAAAATATGAGTGAAATAGAAAATGCTGGTAATGGTTCAGTATTTCAGGAAATATCGAAATCTTCTTTTAAAGCTCTGGATATAGCTATACCACCAATAGATATATTAGAGTGTTTCGACAAAAAAATTGAGCCATTATTTAAAAAAATGAACACTAATCAAACCCAAATCCACACCTTCACTTCTCTTCGCAATATCTTATTGCCGAAGTTTTGATGAGTGGTGAAATTAATATAACTTTGTAACAATTTAATTTTCACAAAAATGATAGTAGAATTTTATACCGCAAACGAAGATATTATAAGTTTGTCGGTCATCAAAAAAAACAATATAGAGAATCATTATCAACTTATTGATGAGGCTAACTCTATATGGATGGAGATCGAACTTCAAGGACAAAGTTTGGCTATTCTTTCAAAAGACAAAAGGATTCTTGACAATGATGAGTCAATTGAGAATAAATTGGATAATATTCTTCTTGAAATTATTGAGATTGAAAAATCAGGAACTGACACCTTCAATGAAAATGATACTTCCGATATAAATCCATATGATCCAGATAAAATAAAAGTAAGGTCAGATAAAATAGCTGTATCTATCTTAAGTAAAATGATTGATAATGGAAGCATAGATCTCAACCCGGATTTTCAAAGAAATTTAGTTTGGAACAGTTTTCAAAAATCAAGACTGATCGAATCAATCTTATTGAGAATTCCATTACCAATGTTTTATTTTGCAGAAGACGAAGAGGGTAATCTTTCTGTTGTAGATGGATTGCAGCGGATTTCTACTATAAAAGAATTTATGGATAATAAATTCCCATTGAAAAATCTTCAATACTTAAACGAATCTTGTGAAGGAAGATATTATGAAAACAAAGGTAAAAAGAAAGGCCTTGATCCAAAATATTTGAAGTGGTTCGATCTGACTTCTATCTCTGCAAACATTATAGATCCTTCTTCGCCCTCCAAGGTTAAATATGATATATTTCGTAGAATCAATACAGGAGGAAGACCTTTAAATAACCAAGAGATAAGAAATTGCTTAACAGGTAAAGGATTGAGAGAAGTTTTAAAACGAATGGTTAATCTTCCGGAGTTTAAATCAGCAACAGGCAAAAGTATAAAAAGTACCCGTATGGAAGATCAAGAAATGGCTTTGCGCTTTCTGAATTTTTATCAGCTATACGAACAAAATAGAAATATTGATGAATACAATGGTTATATGGATGTCACATTAGATGAATTTACAGATAAGAATATAAAAAATCCCCCCCAATATTTTGAGAAATATATAACTCTGTTTTCTAATGCAATGAAAAATGCGGAATATTTAATTGGGAGCAAATATGCATTTCGAAAAATCCAGTCAAAAGACATTCAGCCTGATTCCTATAAACAACTAATCAATAAAGCTCTTTTTGTTTGCTGTTCTATATTATTGGCGGATTATAATAATGATATAATAAAAGAAATGAATAATGAATATGTTTTAAAAGCATTAATTGTAAACGAAATAGAAAATGATAAACAACTGCTGAATTATCTTTCTTACGGAACAAATGGTAAAGCAAATCTGCTATACACCTTTGATATATTAAGAACACTTTTTCAGAATAATATAAAATACTACTCATGATTAATCTGACAATAAAAAATTTTAAATGCTTTTACGCTATTGAAGTACCAATAAGTGATTTAACTGTTTTTGCCGGTGGCAATGGCAATGGCAAAAGTACAGCCATTCAATCACTATTACTTCTTCGTAGGACAGTTGAACATTGTAGTGAATGGAAATCAGATCATTTCCAATATAATGCTCCTAATAACCTAAATATTGAATTAAATGGAACTTATTGTTTAGGCCTAGGAAATAGTATAAGTGTTTTACCAACCGAATTTGAAGAAACTGAAATAGAATTAGGGATTAATACTGAAGGTAAGAGTTTTGCTGTTTTATATGACACTAACAAAGGTGACGAACTATGGATAACACCAAAAGAGGTCAAAAACAAATTTTCTTTTCCAGATAATCCTTTATTCTTTCAACAATTTTATTATTTAAACGCTGAAAGAATTGGGCCTAGGATTACTCAGAATATAAAGTTTTACGATTATTACAATGTGGGGGTTCAAGGTGAATTTACTGCTCAAATCATTTATGATCTTGATAGTTTAGAATCCAAGACTGAATTCAAAATAGATACCAAAAGAATATTGTACGATAAGAATTATTTGAAAGGGAATAAGTTTCAACATCACATTAACGCATGGCTTAGTTTTATAATAGATGGTGTTACAATAATCCCTATTAAAGATAGCAACACGCATACTGCAAGAATTGTTGTTGAAAACTCTTTTTCAAAAGGAAAGCCAACATTTCCTACAAACACTGGATTTGGAATTAGCTATTCCTTACCGATTATTGTTTCTTGCTTGTTAGCCGAAAAGAACAGAATTCTGATTATTGAAAACCCGGAGGCACATTTACACCCTTCTGCTCAATCTAAAATGGGATATTTTTTAGGAGTAATGGCAAATGCTGGAGTAAAAATCATTGTTGAAACTCATAGCGATCATATTATTAATGGAATTCAAATCGCAGTGGCTAAAAAAGTAATAGAATACAATAAAGTAATTATCAATTATTTCCACAGAGAAGATAAAACAAAAGAAGAGTTAGAAGAAGAAAAGATTTTAGGAATAAAACAACAGCCCGCTATAAAATCAATTCAAATGAATCAACAAGGGGAATTATTAGAATGGCCGAAAGGTTTTTTTGACCAAACACAAATAGATTATATTGATTTAATTAACATCAGAAAAAAGCGATGAGCCATTTCTTTATTCATAATTTCTCATTAATGTGCAACACCTATAATGATTTCAAAATAGGTGTTGGAAGATTAGTTGAAATTCAGCGAAATGTAAATCATACATTTTATAAACATAATTCTTGCTATGAGATAGATTATTTTTTGAATGAAGTATTTCCTAAATGCAATCTGCCAGAAGAAAAAATTATTTTGGATTACTTTGAGAAACTAACTACCTGTGATTCTAAGATAGAGAGTGAAGTTTCAGCTATTGAGTTTTGCGGTAGTGATGTAAATGGTTTTTTAGGAGTTAATTTTCAGGGAATTGACATCAATATTCATAAAAAAATAACAGATCAAGCTGCTTATGAGAACTGGATTCAACACTATCAGTCTAATTTTGAAAAAATGACAACCAAGTTTTCTAACACTCGGCATAGTAATAAATTTAAAAAAGATTTTGATAAACTAAGTAATGTGGTTCAAGAAGCAATATTAAGTAAAATAGATGATGCGATTGCACAAAATTGCATAAAACAACCTGATGGAATCATCATAAAAGAAGTTTCAATTTCAAATAAATGTAAAATATTGGAATTAAGAGTGTTTAGCCCTGTAGCATTGAGAATGTATTTTAATTTTAAAAATAATATAATTTTTCTTGCGAGTATTGAGCAAAAATCTAATCCAAATCAAAATGAAGACATTAAAAATGCGGAGAAACTTCTTATCCATCTTAATACGATAGGTTAAAATGGAAAACAAAAATCACCGAATCCCACATCGAAGCTTTCGCCATAGAACTGTTTGAAAAACAAGGCTATCAATACATCTACGCACCCAACATTGCACTGGACGATGAAACACCTGAACATAAAAACTATGAACAGGTTCTGCTTATAAAACGTTTACGCCGTGCAATACGCCGTATTAACCCGAATATTCCTGCCGAACAGCAGGAAGAAGCTATACGTGAAATCCAGCGTATTACCTCTCCGGAGTTGATAGCAAATAATGAAACCTTCCATCGTTACTTAACGGAAGGCATTCCGGTAAGCTATCAATATTATGGTAGCGAACGCGGTGATTCGGTTTGGCTGATTGATTTTGAAAATCTGTTTAATAATGACTTTGTAGTAAGTAATCAATTATTGCTCGACCTGATTCGTCATTTCATCGTGTTTGAGAAAACAAAGCAAGAAGATGCTAAAACCGGAATAGTTACTATAAACACTATTAAAAAGATTGCAGCTTATCATCAATATTATGCGGTAAATCACGCTGTCGAATCTACACTTAGGGCTTCGGGATATATAAAGAAAGAACAAGAAAACATTCTTCGTGAATCTCCGGCAAGCTATGGTTTGCCGGGAGTAGATCAGATCTGGATGATCAGTTATTTGATACTTTTGCCGCATCTAAACAATTGTTGCGCCAAACACCTATACAGGCAGAAGATCGCTCTCAACTGAAAGAGCTGTTAAAAGTTAATTCGGGTGGAATTGTATTTACTACCATACAAAAATTTAATCCCGAAACGGGAAATATATACGATTTACTTTCCGAACGTGAAAATATTATCGTAGTACCATACTTGCAGCCGAAGAATATATTTTAGGTTTAGACGACGGCAAAAAACGTTTCATCAATGAGGTCACAGCCTTATCTAAAGCTTTTGCTATTGCCATTCCGCATGATCAAACAATGGATGCCAAAGATGAAGTTGCCTTTTTTCAGGCAGTAAAGGCTCGCCTTGCAAAATTTGATTATACAGCTTCCGGACATTCTAATGAAGAACTGGAAACAACTATTCGTCAGGTCATTGACAAAGCTTTAGTTAGCGAACAGGTCATTGACGTTTTCGATGCAGCCGGATTAAAAAAGCCGGATATCTCTATCTTATCGGAAGAATTCTTATTAGAACTGAAAAACATGGAGCATAAAAACATTGCATTTGAAGTTCTAAAGAAACTGCTTAACGATGAGATAAAAAACCGGGCAAAGAAAAATCTGATAAAGAGCAAAACGCTAATGGAAATGCTCGAAAACTCAATCAAGAAATATCACAATAAAATACTCACGGCCGCAGAGGTCATTGACGAACTGATAGAATTAAGCCGTGATATCGTTGCAATGGACAATGAAGCCGAAGCAATGGGATTGACTGATTTCGAGTACGCGTTTTACACGGCTGTTGCCGATAATGATAGCGCCAAAGAATTAATGCAACAAGATAAGTTAAGAGAATTAGCCGTTGTGCTAACAAAAACAATACGCCAAAATGCATCCATTGACTGGACCATAAGAGAAAATGTTAAGGCTAAACTGAAAGTCTCAGTCAAGCGCTTACTCAGGAAATTCGGCTGTCCACCGGATATGCAGATATTGGCAACGGAAACCGTGTTGAAACAAGCGGAAATGATTGCAGAAGAATTGACAAAAAATAAAGAACCTATCCCCAAAGCCCAATAACGATTTTTCAGATCACTCCGGGACTTTTGTCCGTTCGATTTCTTCAAAAACCTTAGGTAATTGTATCAAGGAACGATCAATCTCA
>JAISNV010000040.1 GCA_031276035.1 Bacteroidales bacterium
CGAACGGGTCTATCGGTATAAGTATAATGTATCTGGTTTATCGCGGGGTATTTATATTTTGGTTATCCGGAATAATGAAAAGAAGTTCATTAGGAAGTTTGTTGTTAGTGAGTAAGTGAGGCATTGATTGCTTAGTTTTTTAAATACATTTAGGTGGTAATTGATTTATTTGACATTAATAATATTTTTTATCCTATAAACAAGGCTGTTGAAACTATGCAAGTTGAAGCCTATGTTGTTGGCGGATATGTACGGGATATCTTTTTGGAAAGAGAATCCAAAGATATTGACATTGTGTGTGTAGGAGACGGTATAGAATTAGCAAAAACTTTTGCAAAAATCATAGGTTCTACAGAAGTAAGTATTTTTAAAAACTTTGGAACTGCAATGGTAAAATATTTCTTTGAAAATGAATATATTGAAGTTGAATTTGTTGGTGCTCGCAAAGAATCGTATAATAGAGATTCGCGCAAACCGCTAGTCTCGCCCGGAACTTTGCAGGACGATCAAAATAGGAGAGACTTTACTATTAACACATTGGCGATTTCTTTAAACACAAATACTTTTGGAAATTTAATCGACCCCTTCTTCGGTTTAATTGATCTTCACAATAAAATAATAAGAACTCCCCTAGATCCTGATATTACTTATTCGGACGATCCGCTTCGCATGATGCGTGCTATTCGTTTTGCATCGCAACTTAATTTTACAATTGAAGAAAAATCGTTCAACGCTATTATATCAAATTCTAATAGAATAGAAATTATATCTAAAGAAAGAATATCCGACGAATTAAATAAAATTTTATTATCGCCCAAACCGTCCATTGGCTTTATTTTATTAGATAAAGCAGGCTTATTGAATAAAATTTTACCTGAATTTTCAAAGTTAAAAGGAATTGAAGTAGTTAACGGCAAGGCTCATAAAGACGTATTTTATCATACTTTAAAAGTTCTTGATAATGTCGCAAAAAACACTAAAAATCTATGGTTGCTTTGGGCTGCGCTTTTACATGATATAGCTAAACCGGATACGAAAAAATATATTGAAGGAATCGGTTGGACTTTTCATGGACATGAAGTCGTAGGTGCAAAAAAGGTTGTGAAAATATTTTCAAGATTGAAACTACCTCTTAATGATAAAATGAAGTATGTGCAAAAATTAATTTACTTACATCTTCGCCCACAATTTTTATCGGAAGATGGCGTTACTGATTCTGCGGTTCGTCGTTTACTATTTGAAGCAGGAGAAGATATTGATGACCTTATGTTACTCTGCGAAGCAGATATCACTTCTTCAAATAAACAAAAAGTAAGAAAATATTTAGACAACTTTTGCCTTGTACGGCAAAGACTTATCGAAATTGAAGAAAAAGACTTCTTGAGAACATGGCAACCGCCGATAACAGGCGAACATGTTATGGAAACTTTTGATATACAGCCGTCTAAAGATGTCGGACTGATTAAAAATGCTGTTAAGGATGCAATACTTGACGGCGAATGTGAAAATACTTTCGAAGCGGCCTATAATTATATGCTGGAAAAAGGAATTTCACTCGGATTAAAACCTAAGAATATTAATTTAAATTCTAAATAATTTATTATAATAATGAAAGCTTATAAAATTCGCATCTGTTCAGAGGAGAATGAAGATTTCTTACGCGAAATAGAAATTTTAGGCGACCAAAATTTTTTGGATCTTCACGATTTTATCGTTGAAGTATGTGATTTGAATGGAAATGATCTTGCATCATTCTATACTTGCGATAGTGACTGGAATAAACAAACCGAAATATCTCTTTTGGATATGTCGATTGATGAAAAAAATATTGAAAAAGATGATGACGAAGATTTAACCGCTTTACCTATAAAAGTTATGGAAGAAACATTAATAGGTGAAATCATTAAAAACTCCGGTCAAAGGCTTCTTTACGAATATGATTTTTTGTCGCCTGTAACTTTATTTTTGCAGTGTATTGAAATTGAAGATACCGAAAGTGATGAATTTCCGATACTTCTTTATGAAGAGGATGAACTGGATTATAAAGGCGGCGGACTTATTGATGATTTTGGTTCCGATGATTTTGAACCTTTTGATGATGAAGATTCATATGAGGATGAAATAAGAGATGAATTTAACGAATTAATCGATGATGATTTTAGCGATGACATGTACTAAACCTACATTAATCGTATTAACCGGTCCTACTGCTTCAGGAAAAACTTCCGCAGCTATTGAACTTGCTCAAAAATTAAATTGTAAGATTGTTTCGGCGGATTCGCGACAATTTTACAGAGAAATGAAAATAGGTACAGCCGTTCCTTCTGATAAAGACTTAGCAGCAACAGAACATTTCTTTATAGGAAATATTTCAATACATGATCCTTACAATATTTCAAAATTTGAAAATGATGTCTTGGAACTTCTTCCTCAGTTGTTTCAAGAATCTAATTACGTTATTCTTTGCGGCGGTTCGGGGTTATATATTGATGCTGTTGTAAATGGTGTTGATTTTTTTCCGGATCCGGATCCGGAATTGAGAGTTGAATTAAAAAAGTTACTTGATGAAGAAGGAATAGAAGCCTTAAGAAAGAAGCTTGAAACAATTGATCCTGAGTATTATTCGGAAGTTGACCTCTACAATCCTGTTAGAATTATTAGAGCTTTGGAAGTCTTTTATGCTACCGGAATTAAATATTCCGAGATGCGAAAAGGGAAGTCTAAACCGCGTGATTTCAATATTATCAAATTTTGTATCCAAACAGATAGAGATACCTTATATATTAATATCAATAATCGTGTTGATGAAATGATTAATTCGGGATTAATTCAGGAAGCTGAAGAATTATATCAATACAAAAAATTAACAGCCTTAAAAACAGTCGGATATGTTGAGTTATTTAACTATTTCGATAAAATTTATTCTTTAGAAGAAGCTGTCGAGAAAATAAAGACAAATACTCGTCGCTACGCAAAACGTCAAATCACTTGGTTTAAAAGAAATAAAGATTACATTTACGTTTCACCTCCGAATGTAGCGGATAAAATTATCCTCGAATTGAAAAAACATTCTAATGAGGTATCCTGAAAATAATATTTTGAGGGGGGCGCTTCTATCTTGAGTGATACTTAATCAGCCCGTCCATAGGAGCTTTTAAAATTTCCCCGATTCTTAAATTATTTTTCTTTCCCCATTCATATATTTGATCTTTAAAATGATAGGCAATTGAACCTACAAAAGCTATCGGTTCATTTATATAATCAGTATATTTGGAAATCTGCCATTTGAAAAAATCATCAAAATTTCTCATTACTAAATCGTAACAATACTTATTATTTATATTATTGAAAATAAAGGGTGGAAAAGAAGAAAAGAAATTATTAGGATTATCTTTTGTGTAAATCTCATTAAGAACATTTTCAAAAGTTAACTTATATTCCTTTTCAAGAGTTTCCCTAATTTCACTTGGCATAGTAAATCTCAAATAATCAGTAATTAAAAGTTTTCCGATATAAACACCTGAACCTTCATCACCAATCATCCAACCCACAGAAGGAACATTTTCAATAACCGAGACTCCATCATACAGGCAAGAATTAGAGCCTGTTCCGAGTATACATGCGATTCCGCCTTCATCTCTGAATAATGCTCGTGCCGCAGCTAACAAATCATGATATACAAAACAAAAAGCATTTGGAAATGATTTTTTTAATGCATTAGTAACAATTTTATAATTTGTTTCTGTTGAACATCCTGAGCCGTAGAAGTATATTGATTTTATATTTTCTCTTGATGTTTTCTCGGCTATTTCTCTGGCAAAGTTTTCCAATAATTCGGGTTTGTGATAATACGGATTAAATCCTTCCGTAATATGTTGAATAATAGTCGTATCTTCAATTATTCGCCAATCTATCTTTGTTGAACCGCTGTCTGCTATAATAATCATGTAAAAAATGTTAAAATTATATTGCAAATGTATGAAAAAAAAAATTATATCGTTAATAAGTAAATAATATATTTTATCTTTGTTGAAAATTTAATTAATAAATATTATGCAATTAGATTCTTTATCTCCAAGAATTGTGTGGGAACATTTTGAAAAAATTTGTAAAGTTCCACGTCCTTCAAAGAAAGAAGGAAAAATGATAGAATATCTAGTAGCTTTTGCAAAAAAACAAAATTTAGAGCACAGCGTAGATTCTACCGGAAATGTATTAATCAGAAAACCTGCAACAAAAGGTTATGAAGGGAAGCCTTGGGTTTGCTTGCAAAGTCATATCGATATGGTATGCGAAAAAAATAGTTATATCATTCACGATTTCGAAAAAGATCCGATTAAACCAATTATTGATGGTGATTGGGTTAAAGCCGACGGTACCACACTTGGTGCCGATGATGGAATTGGAGTTGCCGTTCAACTCGCAATATTGGAATCTAATGATATTGAACACGGGCCAATTGAATGCCTCTTCACAGTTGATGAAGAAACCGGACTTACAGGTGCTTTCGGGTTACAACCTAAAGTGTTAAAATCTAAAATCTTATTAAACCTTGATTCCGAGGATGACGGCGAAATATTTATTGGTTGTGCTGGCGGAATGGATACCGTAGGAAGAATTGATTATGAGTTTGAACCAGTCGATAAAAATATGACCGGCTATAAAATAATGGTAAGAGGTTTAAAAGGCGGGCATTCCGGTGATGATATAGATAAAGGTCTAGGTAATTCTAATAAATTATTAAATAGATTCATTGTAGATTATTCACGTAATAGAACAATGAGTTTAGCTCATTTTGAAGGTGGCAATTTACGTAATGCAATTCCTCGCGAAGCTTATGCAATTATTGCTGTTAAAACAAAGGATGCTCGTAAAATGGAACGTGCCGTCAGTGAATATGAAAAAACTTTGCAAAATGAATTAGAGTTTACGGATCCGGGTGTAATTGTTGAATGTAAAAAAACAGATTTGCCGAAGAAAGTTCTTACAAAAAAAGATTTCCTGAACATTACACGACTTATATATGCTATGCCTCATGGAGTTATATCAATGAGTCATAAGTTGAAAGGTATTGTTGAAACATCAACAAATCTTGCTTCAGTTAAATTTAGAAATAAACGTATTGTTATAACAACAAGTCAAAGAAGTGATTCCGAATCTTTGAAACAAGATGTTGCTAATATGGTTGAGCAATGCTTGTTATTGGCTGATGCTAAAGTTACACGTGGTGACGGATATCCTGGTTGGACACCGAATCCAAATTCTAAAATATTAAAGATTGCAATGGATGCCTACAAAGATTTGTTTGATAAACCGGCAATTTATCGTTCTATCCATGCCGGCTTAGAATGCGGATTGTTTTCAATAAAATATCCGGAAATGGATATGATTTCTTACGGACCAACTCTTAGAGGCGTTCATTCTCCCGATGAAAGAATTGAGATATCTACTGTAGATAAATTTTGGCAATTAACGCTCGAAATTTTAAAACGAGTATAGTCGCAGATTAAGTTATATGATAAATTATATATATCCTTACTTTGGATTATTAATATAGGAGATGTAAAATTTTATATCTCCTTTTTTGTTTTTGTGGGTTCATAAGTATAAAAAGGCACTCCATTTGTTTGCAAAACTGGGATTAAAAATCAATTTGTACTGATTTATATAAATCATTGACAAAAAAAATAGTTTTTTATTAAAAAATATAGGTATATTTGTTGCATAAATTTTAACATAAAAATTAAAACATCAAAAGTTGCGCCCGACACAAATTAGGGAAATAATTATGAAACAAATAAAAGATTTTATATTAAAGTCTGAGAGACAGAAATTATTTATCCCGATTGTATTACTTTTAATAACGAGTGTTGCAACATGTCAGGTTAAAGTTGCAAATAATGGATTTGTAGGTATTGGGGGGATTAACCCAGCATATAACCTGGATGTAAAAGGAAAAGTTCGTTTTTCATTGTATGGTGAAGGTTGGGAAGATATTTTTCTTGATAACCAGAATGTATGGTCTGCACCACAACTATATTGTAAAACTGCAAATTTCTCAATTGGAACTAATAGCTATCCGGTGAATTCAACGTATGTTAATCATCTATACGTCAAATATACATATGCATATAGTTCAGATGATAGGTTAAAGGAAAATATTAAACCTTTAGGAAAAACATTAAGCAAACTAATGGAAGTAAAAAGTAAAACTTATAATTATAAAAAAGACGAAGAAACTAAAAATATCAATGGCTCAGAAAAATTAATAGAAAAGGAAACTTTTGGTTTTATAGCACAAGATCTTGAGAAAATATTTCCTGAATTAGTTTATGCTCCAAGTGAAATGAACGAATATTATTACATAAATTATATTGGAATGATACCGGTTTTGGTGGAAGCAATAAAAGAGCAACAAGAGCAAATAACTAATTTAGAAGCAATAGTATATAAACAGGCATCTGAGCTATTTATTTTAAAAGAAAATATCTATGATGAAGATGTTCAATTAAAAAATTCTTCAAATAATGATATAAATGGACAAGAAGATTCGGAAAACTACAAAAATGCGAAATTGTTACAAAATGCACCTAATCCTTTCTTTTTAAGTACGGAAATTAAATTTGAAATACCTGAAAATTTTACCTCTGCAAAGCTAATAATCTACAATATGCAGGGGATTGAAATTAAATCATTCAACATTGCCACCAAAGGTGTTGGAAATATTATCATTCAGGGCTCCGAACTCTCTGCAGGTATGTATTTGTATACATTGTTGGTAAATAACAGGGTAATAGATACTAAGAAGATGATTCTAACGAAATAAATTTATTAAGATTAATATTGTAGTTATGAAAACTGATAAATTTATAATAAGAACAGCAATTATAATAATTTATACTGTAATTTTCTTCCCATGCCATAGCAAAGTGCATATAAGAGGAATAAAACTGAATACGAATGAGCTGTTACTTATTTTTGATACAGCTACATTGGTTGCTTTGGTGCATTCCGGTTATATTTTTAATAAAGAAATTATCCATAAAACAAAATATCCGGAAATTGCTATGGTAAATGAAAACAGTCAAGTAAAAGCGTTTGATAGGGGAGTTGATAATAATACTATTATAGAAACAAAACAAGAAAGGAGACATAAGTGAATAGAGTATGTTTAACAGTTTTTGCTTGTTTGCTTACACATCTTGTTGTATTTTCGCAAACACCTGCAAATGACAAAAATTGGCAACTAAAATGGGCGGATTATTTTGAAAGTTTTGACACTCAAAGATGGAACAAAGTAGATTATTGTGATCATGGAGGAAAACCTAGTATAAATCGTGCGCATAACGTTTGGGTTGAAAATGGACAGTTGGTTATAAGAGTAAAAAGCGAATCGGCAACTTGTCCGGGAACTCCACCTTATCCTAGTTCGTGGTGTTGCGGTTCATGTGTTCCTGGAAAAGAATATGACTATACGAGTGGTTGGGTAGAAACAAAATCTCCAAATAATGACATAAAATATGGATACATTGAAGCCATGATTAAATTTCCTTATAAAAAAGGTATAATACATGCGTTTTGGACATGGCGAGGCGAGCAAACTTATAATAATGGAGCAGAGATTGATATTTTTGAATCTATGGGAAAATACAATGATGCAACTCAATTCGAAACAAATGTTCATACTTGCTATGTTGGGGAAGGAGAACCTCCTTGTGAACCTGCTCGTGATCGAGTATATACTTTTTTTAATTCCGATTATACGCAATGGCATTTATATGCAATTGAATGGAACAGTAACAAAATTACATGGTATGTTGATGGGAAACCTATTAGATCAATAGTTAATGATAATTTGGCTCCTGATGGAAATGGAATCATTGATTATGTTCGACTAATACTTGGTATTAACGTTTCTGAATATAATTTACAATATTTAAATCCTCCCTTCGAAGAAAAGATGTATGTTGATTACGTGAAAGTATATAGTTTAAAATGCGCTTGTGATACTACGGCAGTTGTTGAAATTTATAATTTTAATACGTATAATTATGCTGTGAATAAATCAATATCTATGAGTAGTGCAACAGTAATTCCCTCAAATAGCAATATATGTTTAAGAGCAACTGATTTTATTGAATTAAAAACCGGTTTTGAAGTGCCGCTAGGTGCAGAAATATATCTTGATGTCAATCCTTGCGATATTTCAAAAAAGAATGTTGAAGAATCTAGAAATAATTGCTATTAAGAAACTGAAAAAATCATAGATTTTGTCGTCTATTAAGAATATATAACTATATATTTCATACATTATAGTCATGTATTTTACTCATTTACCTTTAAACACGATAAGAATATAAAGAGATGAGTGATTTTACCATAAATCAGATTTATTTTGTTAATTCTCTATGTCATAGTGTTACTATGGTAAAAAATGAACATGTTTTTTACTACAAAGGTACAATTAACTTGATTATCCGTAAAATTTTTCCGGAATTAATTATAATTTGCTTTAAAGCGAATCATAATCAATAAATCTTATCCGTCTAATAATTTTTATCTGACGCATTGTCAAATACAGATTGATATTATTTTCTATAATGACATCAAATTTGTTAATTGGTCTTTTGACTTTTCATCATAATAAAAGAATAAGTCATATACAAATATCAGATAATCAACAGATGTCAAAAAAGTATAAAAATAATTTTAAAAAAAGTGATATAATAAATAAAAAAGTATTATTTTTGCAGTCCGTTTGAATGATGACATTATAAAGTTATCGCAGATTGGAAAGAGAAAGTTCTTTGACATAATTTAAGCACAAAAGACCTGTGGAGCGACCTGTTATTTATGAATAGGTATTTCATTAATTAAATGAGATTATCTTGACATATCATAAAGGAGATGGTAATAATTTATGATAATAACCATTACCTTAAAATAATGGGATAGCAAAAGAGAAACATTAAAAAAAATATTTACAATGGAGAGTTTGATCCTGGCTCAGGATAAACGCTAGCGGCAGGCTTAACACATGCAAGTCGAGGGGCAGCATGACCAGCAA
>JAISNV010000041.1 GCA_031276035.1 Bacteroidales bacterium
CTAACCGGAAAAATAATTCTTCTTCGGAGAATAAGGATTATAATGATTCTAAGAGACCTTATAATAATAACGACAGAGATTCTTCTATAAAAAGAAATAATTCAGAAAGACCGTATTCCGATAATCGTAGAAATAATTCCGAAAAACCTTATTCCAACCGAAAAAATAATTCTTCTTCGGAGAATAAAGATTATAATGATTCTAAGAGACCTTATAATAGTAACAGAAAAGATTCTGATAAAAAAGAAAATAATGACAGAAAAAACAATTATGATAGGAATGACGATAAATACAGACAAGACAGGGGAAACGGCAAATATAGTCGTTCCGCAAAAGGAAAAAAATCATCTTCCTCAACTCAAGATGATAAATATATTCGCCTAAATAAATATATTGCAGATTCCGGTTTATGTTCACGTAGACAAGCTGATGTGTTAATAGAATCCGGTAGCGTAAAAGTTAATGATGTTGTTGTTGATAAGGTAGGTACAAAAATATTGAAAACAGATAAAGTGCAAGTTGGCGGTGAAACCCTTCGTCATGAAAGATTGAAATATCTTCTTCTCAATAAACCAAAAGGTTACGTAACTACAATGTCTGATCCTGAAAAAAGAAATACAGTACTACAATTAGTTCACAGCGCTTGCAAAGAGAGAATATATCCTGTGGGGAGATTAGATAGAAATACTACCGGTTTATTACTTTTTACAAACGACGGTGATCTTGCTAATAAATTGATGCATCCTCGTTCAAACGTTGAAAAAGTTTATCATGTCGAATTAGATAAACCATTAACCAAGAATGATATGCTAACAATAGCAGACGGTATTGAACTTGATGACGGCTTTATTGTTGTTGACAACATTGCATACAGCAGCTCGGATAATAAAAAAGAAATTGGTGTTCAAATTCATTCCGGGAAAAATAGAGTAGTTAGAAGAATTTTTGAAAAACTTGGTTATGAGGTATTAAAATTAGATAGAACCTTATATGCGGGACTTAATAAAAAAGATCTTCCCAGAGGCAAGTGGAGATTCTTAACAGATAAAGAAGTATCATTTTTAAAGATGATATAATAATTGGTTCCGAATTCTGAACTTAGGATTATGAGTAAATTTTAAATTAAAATGAAAAGAACAATTTTATCAATAAATAAAGCCAAACCTTATTTATTACTCATTCTAAAAGTCAGTTTTCCTTTATCAATTTTATTTTTATGTTTTTAGTTTTATCTTCATTTTCTATTGCCAATTTGTCATATTTTTCGTCAAAAAAACATGACAAATATTTGTTTGGCACGTTTTATGATTAGGAAAAAACATAATGTTTTTTCTACATTTCAAAAATTAAAGTAGTTTGACAAATAAAATATTAATAATTAATCAGTTAAAAAAATAAAAAGATGGCAAAATTAAGTATTAGACCATTGGCAGACAGAGTGTTAATTGAACCTGCTGCTGCAGATCAAACAACTTCCGGCGGAATTATTATTCCCGATACAGCAAAAGAAAAACCTCATAAAGGAACTGTAGTAGCAGTTGGTCCCGGGAAAAAAGACGAACCTATGACTGTTAAAGTAGGTGATAAAGTTTTGTACGGTAAATATGCCGGTACAGAGTTAACTTTTGACGGAAAAGATTATCTCATTATGAGAGAATCTGATATTGTAGCTATTATCTAATATTAATCAACAATTTAAAAATCAAAAAAAATGGCAAAAGAAATAATTTTTAACATTGAAGCGCGTGATAAATTAAAAAAAGGTGTCGATGCACTATCAAACGCTGTAAAAGTTACATTAGGCCCTAAAGGCCGTAATGTTGTTATTGAGAAATCTTATGGTGCTCCTGCAATCACAAAAGACGGAGTTACCGTTGCTAGAGAAATAGAATTAGCGGATAAGTTTGAAAACATGGGCGCACAGATGGTAAGGGAAGTTGCTTCTAAAACCAATGATATTGCCGGTGACGGTACAACAACTGCTACTGTTTTAGCTCAAGCTATTGTAAATTCAGGTTTAAGAAACGTTACTTCTGGCGCTAATCCTATGGATTTAAAACGCGGAATCGATAAAGCCGTTAAAGTTGTTATTCAAAGTCTTGAAAAACAGAAACAAGATATCGGAAACAATAATGAAAAAATCAAACAGGTTGCTACAGTATCAGCCAATAATGATCCTGAAATAGGAGAACTTATTGCAGTAGCAATGGGAAAAGTAAAAAAAGAAGGAGTAATTACAATCGAAGAAGCTAAAGGTATTGAAACTTATGTTGACATAGTTGAAGGTATGCAATTCGATAGAGGTTATATTTCGGCTTATTTTGTTACAGACAGTGAAAAAATGGAAACTGTTTTCGATCAGCCTTTTATTTTAATATACGACAAGAAGGTTTCTACTATGAAAGATCTTCTTCCTATCCTTGAAAAAGTAGTTCAAACCGGTCGTCCGCTATTAATTATTGCCGAAGACGTTGAGAGCGAAGCATTGGCAACATTAGTTGTAAATAAAATGCGCGGTGTTCTTAAAATTGCTGCGGTAAAAGCTCCCGGTTTCGGTGATAGAAGAAAAGAAATGCTTGAAGATATAGCTATCTTAACAGGCGGTATGGTTATTTCCGAAGAAAAAGGTTATAAACTTGAAGATACAGATCTATCTTATTTAGGACAAGCTGAAAAAATTACGATCAATAAAGATAACACTATAATAGTAAGCGGTAAAGGTGCTAAAGAAAATATTGAAGCAAGAGTAAACCAAATTAAGGTTCAAATTGAAAATACCACTTCCGATTATGACAAAGAAAAATTACAGGAAAGATTGGCAAAACTTGCAGGCGGAGTAGCAGTTATTTATGTTGGAGCTGCCAGCGAAGTTGAGCTAAAAGAAAAGAAAGATCGTTTTGAAGATGCTTTAAACGCAACAAGAGCAGCCAATGAAGAAGGTATTATCCCTGGCGGCGGTGTCGCTTTTATTAGAGCTATTGAATCTTTAAAAGGATTAAAAGGTGATAATCAAGATGAAACAATCGGCATTGAAATTATCTGCAGGGCTTTGGAAGAACCATTGCGTCAAATAGTTGAAAATGCGGGCTACGAAGGCTCGGTTGTCGTTCAAAGAGTAAAAGAAGGTAAAAAAGATTTCGGTTTCAATGCAAGAACCGAAGTTTATGAAAACCTTTTCAAAAGCGGTGTTGTAGATCCTATGAAAGTTACGCGCGTTGCTCTTGAAAATGCTGCTTCAATCGCAGGTATGATACTTACAACAGAATGTGCTATTACTGAAATAAAAGAAAAAGAAGCTCCTATGATGCCTCCGGGCGGAATGGGCGGCGGAATGCCAGGAATGATGTAAAAAATCAATAACAAAAAGTCGCTTAATAATATAAGCGACTTTTTGTTTTCATAAAATTTTTTATATATTTGCAAATTATGATTTTATAAATAAAAAAGCAATAGAATTTAAATTTTTACTAATCAATAAATTTAATTATTATGAAGAAAATCTCTTTATTTTTGACACTTGTCCTTGTTTGTGGAATGACATTATCTGCCCAAACTGCTGAGGATGAAGTAAAGGCAATGAGAAAGAACACATCTCACTGGTCTATCGGTATTAAAGGCGGTGTAAACTATTACCGCTTGTCTCCATTAGCTACAGCTGACACTGATTTTGATAGTTTTATCAACCAAGGTGGTTATGGCGGTAGCTTTTTTGTTGAATATGCTCCAACTCCATTTTATGGAATCGGTCTTGAAGCAAATTATTCTAATCTCAACAGAACTGTAGAGGGTGCAGATTATTTAGGTTATAACATTGATGCTATTCTTATGAGTTCTGTTAATCTTTCAAACCTTTTCGGACCTTATAGAACTGTCTCCGCAAGAAAAGTCAACTTCTTTTTAAATGCCGGATTAGGTGCATCTTATTACACTTTTCAAACTCCTGCAGATGCAGAATATGTTAAGGGAAAATTTTCTCCTATGGCAGCAGCGGGTATCGGTGTAGAATTTAACTTAGGTAAAGCATGGACTTTACTATGTGAGGGCCAATACAGATATTACGTTAAAAATGATTTAGGCGGCGTTGTAGCTTCAAAAGATGTAGATGCTTTAGCTGTTAATCTCGGTTTACGTTGGAAAATCGGCGGAAAGAAACATGATCATGTACGTAATATGATTCCAAGTGAATATTACCCGGTTCCTGTTCAAGAAATTATTATCGAAGATATTCAAAATGAAGAAATGATTGAAGAACGTTTCAAAACTTTAGAAGAAAAATATAATAATCTTGAAAACAAACACAACAATCTTAACAAAGAATATAACAACTTACAAAATCAAATAAATGAATTAGAAAAGAATGGTACAATAACCATTGCTCTTGAAAATGTTCATTTTGATTTTGATTCATCAGAACTTACTAAAGATTCTAAAACTTTGGTTCAACAAGTTGTAAATATTCTTAAAGATGCTCAATGGAATAAAATTACCATTGCAGGTTATGCAGATAACGTAGGCACAAAAGAAGTTAACGATAGAATTTCTTTAAAACGTGCTGAAACAGTAAAGAAATACATGGTTGATAACGGCATAGACGGAAATAAATTATCCATTGCCAGTTATGGTAAAGATAACCCTGTTGCAAATAACAATACTCAAGTCGGCAGAGCTCAAAACCGCCGTGTTGAATTTGTTATTTCAAAATAACTTTACTTTAGCTTTAACAAAAAAGCCTCTTGAGTTTTCAAGAGGCTTTTTTGTTTTATAAAATCGGTATTTGCAAAACCTAATCCTAATAAATTCTCTCTAAGTTTTTCATACTGTTAATAATCATTAAGGTTGGTCCCTGCTTGTTTTGAGGCATTTCCGACAACCTTTTTATCATGAATTTATCTGGTATAATTTAATTAACTGATTTCCTGAAAAATATTGAATAGAAGATTTTTGAAAAAAATTCAACAATTTCTCGCTTATAAATTTGACTTATATAAAATCTCTGTTAATTTTGCAATAACTTTATTCTTGTTTATCATTATACCAATTCTTGATTTAATTATCATGATATAACAAACGTAAAGATAACAACTTAAAAAATAATACTAACTAATATGAAAAAAATTCTAATGTTCGAAGATGATATTTTATTATCTGAAATGACAAAACTTAATCTTGAATTAATGGGTACTTATAGTATTCATTTAGCACATACAGGCAGGAAAAGTTTGGATAGAATATTAACTTTTCGACCGGATATTTGTTTAGTTGATATAAAACTTCCTGAGAAGAATGGTTATGACGTTGTTAAGGAAATGCGGGATAATAATATCAATATTCCTGTTATTTTTATATCCGCTCTTGTTGCTCCGGAAGATGCACTTATTGCATTTGACTTAGGTTGTGATGATTATATAAGAAAGCCTTTTGATGTATTTGAACTCATGGCAAGAATAAATGTAGCTTTAAGAATTTACCCAGAAGGTAAAAATATTCAACCGGGAAAAACAGTTAAAAATGCATTGATTTTTAATTTTCCAAGGGTAATTTTTAATTTTGTCAACAATACAATCGAAACAAATAATGTTACACATAGTTTATCCCCTTATGAAGGTGATATTCTTAGAATTTTAGTCAGCAATGTCGGTGAAATTGTTAGTTACGACGATTTGTTTTTAAGAACAGGCAAAGAACAAAACGAAAGAAATAGAAAAAGTTTTTATGTTGTTCTTAGCAATCTCAGAGCTAGATTTGAACCTCTACATTGTTTCAGTATAATTACATATAGGAAAAACGGTATTAAGATGGTTGTGTAAATTTATTAAAATCTAAAATTACAAAAACTTGATTAATCCCAATGGATTTCTAACAACATAAATTGTTATAAACATTGGGACCAATTTGCCTAAAATATAGAAATTCAATCTATTGCCTTTATCAGTTTTTCAATGATTTCATTATTTCCTGTTTTCCAGAATTTCCCTCACAACCTCTGCAGTAATATTTCTATTTTCTCCCAAAGCAATATTTTCTTCTGTAAAACGATTGACAATAATATTAATAACTTTATTATCAATTTTTGCTTCCTTAAGAGTTGTAGCAAGTCCTATCGACTTAAAAAAGTCTTCGGTTTTTCTTATTGCTAAAAGAACTCTTTCGTCATCGGAACCATCAGTAATATTAAAAATTCTTTCTGCATATTGAAGAATTTTTCCTTTTTTCTGTTCTTTCATAACATACATTGTACCCGGAAGAACAATTGCCAAAGATGCGCCGTGAGCAATTCCTGTTTGCGCTGTCAATTCATGACCAATCATATGTGTAGCCCAATCTTGTGTAACACCCATTCTGATAAAATCATTCAAAGCCATTGTTGCAGAAAACATAAAATCTGCCATGGTATCGTAATCATGCTGATTTTCTTTTATCTTCGGAGCGATTTCCAAAACAGTCAGTAAAATTCCTTCTGCCCATCTGTCCATTATTCTTGACTGCCCTGGCGTTGTGAGATACTGTTCAATTACATGAACATAAATATCCGCCAATCCGTTTGCTATCTGATTTAAGGGTAAAGAATATGTAGTTTCCGGATCTAATATTGAAAATTCCGGATATCCGCTTGAAAAAGCCAATTTCTCTTTTGTTTCATTACGTGAAATTACGGCGCCGTTGTTCATTTCGGAGCCGGTTGCCGGTAAAGTCATCACCGATGCAAATGGAATATATTCATTAGCTTTACCTTTTAAAACGATTTCCCAAGAATCTCCTGGATAAGGAATTCCCGCGGCAATCAATTTTGTACCATCCAATACAGAACCGCCACCAACGGCAAGAATAAAATCAATATTATTTTCTTTCCCTATAGTAATTGCCTTTCTCAATGTCTCCACAGAAGGGTTCGGTTCAATTCCCCAAAATTCAATATATTTATAGTCTTTCAACGCTGTCACAACCTGATCATAAACACCGTTTTTCTTTACGCTTCCACCACCATAGGTAATCATCAACTTTTTATCCATAGGAATCAAAGATGATAATTTGGAAATCTGACCTTTTCCAAAAACTAATTTAGTTGGATTTTGAAATATAAAATTCTTCATGGTTAATTTGGTTTTGTTTGTTTCTCACTAATTCCGCTTCAAAAACACTAAAGCACTACTCTATCATTACATTATTTAATCATATTCTCATCCAAACCGAACCGTTCATTTTCACGGCATTGTCCCTTCGGTTCAATGTGAACGACAATATCATAAATATTCTCCACAGATTGTTTAATATTATTTTCAATTTCTTCAGCTATGTCATGTGCTTGTTTCACAGTAATATTTCCATCAACCTCAACATCAAGAGCAATCATATAGAAATTTCCGATTTGTCTTGAGCGTACCCGATGAGGATTACTTGCACCTTTAACTTTATCAACAGCTTCGAAAATTTTATTATAGATGCCTTCATCCTTTACTCCATCCATCAATTCAACATTGGAGTCCATAAAAATTTTTATCGCCGACCTGATAATAAAAAGACTAATTATTAAACCCGTAATCGAATCTAAAATAGGTAAATTAAAAATAAAAGTAAATAGTAATCCTACTAACACGCTTAACGAAATGATCACATCATTACGCATATTAATTGCATTTGCCTGTAATAAAGGGCTATTAATTTTTTTACCTTTTTTATATTGATAAAGAGCGAGCGCCAGTTTTCCTATGATAGAAAAAATTGTTACATAAATTGCTATTATTCCCGGCATTTCCTTTGCTTCCGCCGAAAATGTACTTCGAATAGTGGTTATCAGCATTTGGATACCGGCATAAAAAATAACGAATGACAATACCTTTGTTGCTATACTTTCCGCTTTTTCATAGCCATAGGCATATTTTCTGCTTGGCGGTTTACTCATGATTTTTGCAGTAATAATCATAACAATAGATATTACAACATCTGTTGCAGAGTCAATACCGTCACTAATTACCGCCATACTTCCGGAAATAAAACCTATTATCAATTTTGCAAGAGATAATATACTGTTTCCTATTGTACTAATCCATGAAGTTTTCAATAAAACCTTATCATTTCTCTCCATCCTAATAAATATTACGCTTCATTTGTTTACTAAAAATTAAGACGTCAAAAGTACAAAAAAGTTCAGAATTAGTAATTACAAATCAAATAAATTCAGATTATATAATTCATCATCTAAGTATATTTACATTATAAATTCAAACTATTTTTACTATTTTCGTGTTAAAATTTAAATTATGGTTTACGAAGATTTTATTAAACGGGAGATAGACAGATTAGGATTGGCAATTAAAAATCTAATAGTTAAGATATTAAATTTAAGGAACGATCCTCCATTAGTATTTGAAGCGATCGATAAATTTGTAATTGATAATCTTGATATTAATATTAATGAAATAATTTCACTTACTAATGATAAATTTAAAGATTGGCTGAAATCCGAAAAACGGCTTAATAATAGTAATTTAGACCAATTTACGGAATTGTTGCTTGTTGTTGCTGAAAATTCGGATGAAACAAATGTAAGAAAAAGTTTATATGAGAAATGTTTGATAATATATGAATTTTTGAATAAAAATGAAGATGTTTATTCTTGGGAAAGACATTTGAAAGAGGAAGACGTTAATAATAAATTATCTGTTCTATAAATCCCGAATCAATTATAATATTTTGTATCTCCACATCAGAATATTACAATATTAACTAATCGTCACATAATTAAATTTCTTATCTTTGCAGGTTTTAAATTCATTAATAATGAAAGGATTATATACTGTCCTGTTGCTTGTTGCGTCAAATGTATTTATGACTTTTGCATGGTACGGACATCTTAAAATGAAGGAATTCTCTTGGTTCAATACTTTACCATTAATCGGTATAATTGCCATCAGTTGGGGCATTGCTTTTTTTGAATACTGTTTTCAAGTTCCGGCAAATAGAATTGGTTATGCCGGAAACGGAGGGCCGTTTTCACTACTTCAACTTAAAGTTATACAAGAGGTTATTACTCTTATTGTTTTTGTAATTTTCAGCACTTTACTTTTCAAGAATGAAACATTCAGGCTTAATCATTTTATTGGTTTTATTTTCTTGGTTTTAGCCGTTTATTTTATTTTTAAAAAATAAAATAACATTTTGCTGGTTCTAAAAGTTTTACTTCTTTGTTTATGACTTTATGAGTTCTATGTATTTGCGCATTAGTACTTTTTATACTTTCTTCATGAGATTTTATTTTGTTCGAAGTAACATCTAAAAAACTAAAATTATTAATCTCAAGCTTTATTAATTATATTTTTTGTTTAAGTCTTTATTATCAAAAATCAACTAAATTTGTAAAAATTTTCTAATGAGAGTAAGTTTTAAAAATAAAACGATATTGATTACCGGAGCGGGTTCGGGAATCGGAGAAGCAATTGCCTATCAATTTGCCGAAAAGGGTGCTAATGTTATTTTAACCGGCTTAGATTTGGAAAATCTTGATAAAGTTAAGGTTAATTGCGAAAAGTTTAATATAAAAGCATTTTCTTATGAATGTGATCTTTCCGATTATAATTCCATCGACAATTTAGTAAGTTATATTGAGGAAAATAATTTACTTATTGATGTTTTTATCTTAAACGCCGGAATATCTCAACGTGCAAAAGCTCTGGAAACTGATTTTGCCGTTGACAGGAAACTCATGGATATTAATTATTTCGGATCCGTTTATTTGATAAAGAAATTTAAGGATCATTTAAAATCAGGAAGACATATTAACATTGCCGTCAACACATCTATTTCCGGATTATTCGGGTTTCCGTTGCGTTCGGCATACTGCGGCTCAAAACATGCCCTGTTCGGTTTCTTCGAATCATTAGATCTTGAAAACGATAATATTAATGTAACTTTTATTATTCCCGGTAGAATCAATACACAAATCAGTAAAAGTGCAATGCTCGGCAGCGGCGAAAAATATGATAAAATGGATCACGGACAGTCCAGCGGAATGGATGTAAATACATGTGCAAAAATTGCCGTTAAAGCTATTTCAAAGCAAAAACACAGAAAATTAATCGGAAGAAAAGAATTATTAATGGTTTATATTCATAAATATATTCCCGCATTATATTATAAATTAGCGAAAAAGATTTCATCAACATAAAAGAAAATAATCGACATGAAAGAAAAAATTATTTGTGGCATCCAACAAGTTGGAATCGGAGTAAATGATGTCATTGAAGCATGGAAATGGTATATTGATATTTTTGGTTTTGATATTAAAATTTTTGACGATACAGGTGTTGCCGAAAAAATGTTGCCTTACACAGGAGGCAAACCTCAGGAACGAAGAGCTGTTTTAGCTTATAATCTACGTGGTGGTGGCGGTTTTGAAATCTGGCAACCGAAAGGCAGAGAGTTAAATTATTTGAAAGAAGAAATTCGTTTAGGTGATTTGGGAATTATCGCATGCAAAATCAAATGCCCTGATGTTAAACTTGCTTTCGAAACATTTAAAAATAAAAATGTTGATGTAATTAATAAACCGGATTTATCTCCATCGGGCATAATGCATTTCTTCGTAAAAGATCCTTACGGCAATCTTTTTGAAATTGAGGAAGATCATTATGTTTTTTCTGATGAAAAGAAAATCACGGGCGGAGTTAACGGTGTAATCATCGGAGTTTCTAATATGGAAGATTCTATAGAGTTTTATTCTAAATTACTTGATTACGATACTGTTGTTTATGACAATACAGGTATTTTTGATGATTTGCAAGGTGTTCCGGGCGCAACTGATAAGTTGCACAGAGTAATGCTGAAACGCTCTAAACCTATGTATGGACCGCTTGCCGAAATTATGGGAACTTCTCATATTGAATTGGTTCAAAACATGGATTCTAAGGTTAAGAAAATATATGAAGGCAGGCTTTGGGGCGATCCGGGCTTTATTCATCTTTGTTTTGATGTAAGAAATATGGAAAGTCTTCATAAAGAAGTTAAGGAATTAGGAAAAGATTTCGTTTGTGACGGAGGAGAGGATTTCGATATGGGTGATGCAAATGGACATTTCACTTATGTAGAAGATCCTGACGGAACTCTTATAGAGTTTGTTGAAACTTTTAAAATCCCTATTTCAAAAAAACTTGGTATTTCTTTGAATCTTAGAAATAGAGATGATAAAAAATTTATGCCAAAATATATGTTGAAGGCTTTGCGCTTTGCAAGGGTAAAACTATAAAATTAACTATTGAGCCTTAATCATAAAAACAACTGCATGTTCGCAAGGTTTTTTATTGATAATATTTTGAGGAATATCTATTTTATACCCCGTCTGAGATTTTGAAAGCTTTGCTTTAACTTTACTTCCTAAAATTTCAATATTGCCGGCCTTTAATTGCTCATCGCAATTAAATATAATGGAATTAGAAAGCGGTTCACCTTCACCAAGCATGCAAAAAACATACACTTTTCCGTCTTTCTTCGTAAATCTCAAATTATCTTGTTGATAAGGATAAACGGGACGAGTGCAATAAATTGCATCACCATTAATATTCATCCACATACCAATTTCCTTCATCCTTTCGATAGCTGTCGGTGGAAGCTCTCCATAAGGATCTGGACCGACATTCAATAAGTAATTTCCTCCTTTAGAAACAACATCTACAAGAATATGTATCAATTTGTTTGTGGATTTATATTCATCAGTATCAACATAAGACCAGGAATGTCCCATAGACATGCAGGTTTCCCACGGATAAGGAAGAATGGAATCCGGAACCAATTGTTCCGGGGTTTGGTAATTTTCATACTTACCATGTACAGTTCTATCAACTATTAACAAATCCGGATTATTTTCGCGTGCCATTTTAGCAATTTTGGGCATATCAATATCTTGTATCCATTGTTTACAACCAAGCCATTGACGATATTCGTCGTTAAGGCTCCATTCCGGACGAATCCATCCGCCATCTAACCAGAGAATATCAATATCGCCGTAATTTGTTGTTAATTCTTTTATCTGATTATAGGTAAAATCACAAAACTTCTGCCAGCGAAGAGGATACACCATCGGATTATAATTGACGCTTCTATCGGGTGTTGCCCATTCAGGTGCCCAATAATCCGAATGATGCCAATCGGGTTTTGAAAAATACAATCCCGTCCAAAATCCTTTTTCACGGAAAGCATTAACAATAGCTTCTGTTACATCGGCTTTTTCATTAGTATGAAACGGACAAGAAGAATCGGCAATTGTATAATTTGTTTCCTTCGAATCAAACATACAAAAACCATCGTGATGCTTAGTTGTAAATACAACATACTTCATTCCGGCTTCTTGAGCTAATTCTGCCCAATATTCGGGATTAAATCTGGTAGGGTTAAAAGTTTTGTTTAACGCTTGATATTTTGTTTTATACTCACAATACGGCATTCCTTTTCTGTGATCTATCCATTCCTCATTACAAATCGACCATGATTCCACAGTACTCCATTGAGCATACATTCCCCAATGCATCATAAATCCGAACTTCAGATCTTGCCATTGTTCAAGTTTATTAAGAATTATTGAATCTGTTTCAAAATCTCTTTCTGTTTGTGCATTGAGATTATAAACAAATGTAAATATTAGACAAAGAGAGAAAATAGTTTTATTCATAAGTAAATTATTTTAGAATTGCATCTAATTTTATTCTAATATCGTTATATAACATTGTCGTTGTAGATTGACTTTATGTTTTTTTAATAAACTTGCCGTATTAATGAGCTTACAAAGATACTGTTTTTTGTATATTTTATTTATCTTTGCGTGAATTTTATCCCCCCAAACATGTTGGGTAAATTTCTATTACAATTTTAATTTATAATAAAAAAAGCTATGAAAAACTATTTACTAATCTTTCTATATTTAACAATTCCTTCATTTCTGTTTTCTCAAGCTTTAAGCGGAGTTTATTCTATAGGATCGGATAACAGTGATTATACAAATTTGAGTAATGCTTTTGTTGCTTTAGAAACTTTTGGTGTAGAAGGTGAAACAATATTGGAGTTAACAGATTCCTATGATATGAACAGCGAAATAACTTCTTTAAGCCTGGGCAACATTCCTGGAAGCAGTGAAACAAATAAAGTTATTTTAACTGTATCAGATGAAGTAAACAAGATTATATTATCTTATAATGCGGCATACATCTTCTCATTTTATAACACAGAATATTTTGAAATTCAGGGAAAAGATAAATTAACCATTCAAACTCAAGGAAATTTTGCAGATAATGCGGCTGTAGCAATTTTTAATAATCCCAACAACGGAAATTCAATAATTACTATTGACGGATGTATTATTACAGGAAGTGGAAATAGTAATGTAAATGATTTCGGTATTTACTTTTTTTCTTATGATAGTGACGTAACTAAAAAATATGATATTAATATTTCAAACAATACAATATATAAAGTTAATCAGGCAATTTGCGCAAAAGGTCCGTCGAATTCCTCTCCTTCTATTGCAAGTGTTAAAATCAAAAATAATACAATCGGTAATACAGGTATAAATTACAATATTAATCAATTCGGAATTTATTTACAAAATCAAAACGAAGTAATTGTTTCGGAAAATAAAATTTTTAGTGTATTCTCCAACGATAATACAGCCGCAGGAATAAAACTTGAGAATTGTTCTTATGCTACAATTAATAACAATTCGATTCTTGATATTGTTTCCTATGATCAGGTTAATGGTAAGGCTTACGGTATTCTTATTAATTCAAACGAAATAACTACCACTGAGACATGGTGTTACAACAATATGATTTCACATATTGCAGCTAAGGAAGTACAAGGCGTAGGATTATATCTTGCGGATTTAATTAATAACCGCATACATCTTTACTATAATTCAATCTATCTTACAGTAGATAATTCACAAGACTATTTTGGTGAAATTCCAAGTACGTGTTTTGGTTTTAATAGTAATATCGGTACCATTTTGATTAAAAATAATGTTTTTCAAAATGATTTCGGCGACAACACAATGAGCGCGGAAGAAAGATTCGGAACCGCCATTTCCTTTATGAGTAATCATAATCCGTTCTCGGCGATAACTAATAACATATATTATACAGATAACATTACTCATGGGTTTACAGCTAAAAATAGCGATCGCTATTTTACTTTTGACGAGTGGAATCTTTTTAATGATAATGACGAAACTTCGCTGAATAGTAATCCTGGCTTCATTTCAACTTTTCTTTTAAAAATTAGTGAGGCAAATTCTGCCGGAACATTTATTTCTCAAGTTAAAAGAGATTATTTTGGTAATCCGCGCAGCTATACTACTCCTGATATTGGCGCTCACGAAGCGAAAGACAATTCCGGAATAAACGATTTAAGTACAACAAAATTTGATACTTATTATTCTCAGAATACTATTTTTATTAATTCTGAAAACGAATTAAACGGAAATGTATCTTTAATTTCTATTGATGGAAAAATTTTATATAAGAAATCTGTTTCGGGAAAAAATATTGTGATTAATTTAGAAAGAACATATAATCCGGGCGTTTATATTATTTCATACTCAGGAATTAAGGGCAACACTTCTTCAAAGATTTTGATACACTAATATTTTATATCGAAAATCACTCTTCACATTTTAATTTCCGATTCGGAATATTGCTAAAATCTTATTTTTAACCAACTCAACATTACTAGAAGTTGTCAAAAATTGATATATGCAATCATTTAGCTAACAATTGTACTTTGCCTTTCCGAACAACACAATATTACTCTCTTAGAAGCAATTTTATTTCATTTTTTATTCAATAAAAACTTACATTTTAATATTGGTTAATGTAATTTATATGCCTGAAAAATAACAAACTATATGTCATGTTTGATATTTGATTGAATTTCAGGCCCTTTATTAAAATTAAAAATGCAAAAAGAGAAACAAATACTTTTCAATTTCTCGTATAAACATTATAATTTTGAACCAAATTTAAATTAATTCACTTTGAATAAGTTAATCAAATTAAAATTCATACAAATATAATTTTCAAACGTATGAAATAAAGTTATTAATATTCATAAATATGATAGCAAACGACAACATCATTTCATTAGAGATATACGACAATGATAAATTGGAAGAATATTTATATATAAATACATTTCCTTCTATTGAGAGATACATCTTGTCAAATAATGGAACACGGGAAGATGCCCAAGATATCTTTCATGATTCATTAATTATTCTTATAAGGAAACTTTCGGAAAACAATCAGATTCTCTGTAAATTATCAACATATTTATATGCAATAGCAAAAAATTTATGGCTACAAAAGCTTTCATATAACAGAAGAACTTCACAAATAAATAGTAATTTCGTTTGCGAACATATTCCCGAATACGAGAAATGCATAGATGATTTTGAAAAGGAAAAAATTCAAGAATTGTATGAACTGCTTATATTAAAATGTAAGCTTAATTTCGGTAGTGATTTTATGCAGATAATATCTTCTAAAGATAAAGAGACACGAAAACTCAGATGGCAATATAAACAAAAACTCGCAAAGGTTATACAATCTTATCCCGAATTTAAAATTCTAAAACAATATGTTGATTGGATAAAACGGCTTGATTAAACAATTCTTTATCATTAATAATTCCTATATTTGCATTTGAATTTACTGCATTAAATGACAAAAGAATTTTTTTATAAACAAGCTGATATTTTTTCGGAAATATTACAATCTATTAATTTCGATTCATTACCTATAAGTGATTATAATAAGAAGTATATCAAACACATGAAAACTTCCTTTAAATATTACTGTAAAATATTTGCAGATTGTTTATATCTAATTTCAAATGAGGCGCAAGATAAAAATATTACTCTTATTGATTATGGTGGCGGTGCCGGATTTTTAAGCGTTCTTGCAAAAAAATGCGGATTTAAGAATGTTATTTATGTTGATAGAAATCCGCTTTCTGTTGAAACGGCAATATATCTCAAGAACAATTGTTTCAATTGCGGTGCGGATATTTTTATTGAAGGAGATACAAAAGATTTGATTGATTATGTAAAAAATAAAAATATCTGTCCGGATTCGCTTATTGCAACTGACCTGATAGAACACATTTATAATCTTGATATTTTCTTTTCTGATTTGAAAAAGATTAATCCTAAAATGAACATGACTTTCACTACAGGGTCCACACCTTTCAATCCGATAAAAAAGCATAAACTGCATAAAATAATGGATGATTGTGAAACAGGGTCCGCTGAAATACCAAATTATTATACATTAAGATTTGATTATATCGAAGCTAAATATCCAAATTTCACTAAGGAAGATAAAAACAAGTGGGCAGAAGCTACACGCGGACTAACTTTCGATGATATCGATAAAACAATTCAAAATAATATCCTTCCGAAACCCGCCGATAAACATAATACCTGTGATCCTCGAAACGGCAACTGGGAAGAAAGAATCCTTACAACTAAGGAATATAAAAAAGTATTGGAACCATTAAACTATAAGATGTCTTTATATAAAGGTTATTATAACTCTTTATATGCTAATTCATTAAAATCTATTACTGCAAAACTTGCAAACCTCTCTATCAAAATCCTGGGCAAAGTAGGATTTTATATTTCTCCTATGATAATACTTTATATTGAACCTAAATAATAATTAAATTTTTGCTATGGTAATTTTTCAAATAATAATATTTCTTTCATTCATATTAGGTAGCGGCATATATATTTCAGTACGCTTATGGCAAATCGCGCCTTTCGGCCAACTTGGTAAAATAATTTTTATTGCATTAATAATATTCCTGTTTTTAGCATTTATTCTCAGCTTTATTATAGGCAATGTATTACCTGTAAGTATTACAAAAATCTTATATAGAGTTGGTTCGGCATGGTTTTTTATTTGTGTTTATTTATTGATAATCTTTCTTTTAATCGACATTATAAGATTAACTCACTTGGTTAATATTGACCAATATATTTTTAATAACAAGTACTTCTTTATGTCGTTGTGTTTATTCCTAACTGTTTTAATGAGTTCCGGATATATTAAATATCAAAATAAAACCCGGGAAGAGATCAACATAAATTTTTCACAAAGTAATCTAAACAAGAATCTAAAATTAGTTACTATCAGTGATTTACATTTAGGATATGGTATAGGAAATAAGGAATTAAACCGATGGATAAAGTTAATTAATAAAGAAAATGCAGATATAGTATTAATTGTCGGAGATATGATAGATAATAGCATCAAACCTGTTTTGAGGGAAAATATGGCGGAAAACTTGAAGAAGATTAAAAGCAAATTCGGAGTTTACTCGGTTCTCGGCAATCACGAATATATTTCCGGAATTGATGCTTGTATCAATTTTATTAAGAGTGCCGATATTACTCTTTTAAGAGATTCTTCTGTGATGATTAACGATTTATATATAATCGGCAGAGATGATCAAACAAATAAATCACGGAAAACATTAAATGAACTTATTGACGGTTTGGATACAACAAAACCGATTATTCTTCTTGATCATCAACCTACAGATTTAAATGATGCAATGAACAAAAACGTTGATTTACAAATATCTGGTCATACTCACCGCGGACAAATTTGGCCGATTTCTTGGGTTACAGATAAAATCTTCGAAGTTTCGCATGGTTATTATCAAAAGAATAATACTCATTATTATATTTCTTCAGGTATAGGAATTTGGGGCGGAAAATTTCGCATAGGTTCCCAATCGGAATATATTGTTATTAATTTCAAATATTAGATTATGGCAAAAAGAACTTTCAATGAAAAACTGCACGACAGTAAAGATATGCCTGTTGTAAAAGAATGCGGTGATCCAAAAACATTACAAAAACATGGCGGTAACAGAATGTTGATTGCCGCTCCTATTCAGTATGATGAAATCATACGTAGAATTCCCAAAGGTAAGCTGATAACAAGCAATGAAATCAGAAATTATCTTGCAATTCAACACAATGCGGATTTTACATGTCAACTTACTGCAGGAATTTTTATAAGTATAGCGGCACATGCAAGTGAAGAAAGAGATACGGATAAAATTCCATACTGGAGAACATTGAAAGCTAATGGAGAATTAAACGAAAAATATCCCTGCGGAATTGAAAATCAAAAGAAATTACTTGAACAAGAAGGTCATACAATAATTTCGAAAGGAAAGAAATTTTTTGTCAAAGATTTTGATAAAAAGCTTTTTATTCTTTAGTGAAATATTTGAATATTATTTTTACAGATTTAAGAGTATAAATAAATCTTCTTCATTTTATCTATATCAACATTTAAAACATTTGTAAGAAAATCATCAATACTTCCGTATTTTTTCTTAGTAAATTCTAAAGTTTCATAAAGAAAATCAGGTGTTACCTCCAATAAAGTCCGGAAGAACTCATTTTCATTTTTAATATCTCCGTATTTTTCTTCTAAATATTCATTTGATAGCAAATAATCAAACAGTACATCTTCAAGCTCAACGCCCAAAGCCAGATAAATTAAAGCGGTAGCCATTCCTGTTCTATCTTTGCCGGCAGTACAATGATAAAGCAGAGGCAAGTTATTGGTATTCTGTATTAATGCAAAAAACTGTCTATAACAATTCAAACAATCATCATCACTGACAAGTTCCTTGTACATTTCTTTCATAATTTTTTCAGCAGTAGAGCTCGTCAAGCTTTCGGTTTTAAGTGTAACATTTCCGGCCAGATTACCTGGGGCAAGAGGAAAATGGTAACGCTTTTCCATTAAAGCCGGAAGTGCGTCCGGTTCCCTTTTTACTTCAGAATAATCTCTAAAATCAACAATAGTTTTAATTGGTATCGAATCCAAATAAATTTTGTCGTTATCAATAAGTTTACTAAGCTCACCCGAGCGGAAAAGCTTTCCCCATTTTACATACTTTCCGTCTTTTGTCTTTATTCCGCCTATATCTCTAAAATTATGAGCTCCCTTCATCGGCAGCAGTCGTTCCGAAAGAAAATATTTCTTTCCTGCCGTTTCCAATAAAAAATAATGTCTATGTAAATTAGACACTTCTATTGGAAATATTCCTTTAGAATTTCCTTCGAGAATCGGAGTTGACATATCAATATTATCATCCGATCTTCCTGAATACAACTTCCAATTATCACTAATCATAACAAAAATAAAAGTGTTTTTGGAATCTTTATCACGAATCACTTCCGCAACTTTTGAACCACTGTTTATGTACTGTTTAGAGATAATGTTTAAAGAATTTTCGTCTTTCATAATTAAATGGGAATTATTCTACAAAAGTACTAAATCAATTCAGAATAAAAAACCGAGAATAGATAATTTAATTAACAAATAAGGCCAGCGCCTAAAATTTTGAATATCTAAAAACATTAATTTTATAGAAGTTTCTTAAGAAATACATAATGTTTATGACGAATAATCTATGATTAGGAAATGTAATGATGATATATTCGTAAAAAACCCATCAATTATTTATTATGTTAAATCTAAATGCGTCAACAGTGTAATTTCAGGAAATTGAATACGAAATATGAATCTAATAACTTCTTATATCATAATTACTTTTATCTTCCAGAACACGTTTTCTATTCAAATTATAATTCTCATTAAAAATACTCTTTCTTAAGTTTATTTCCTTATAATCAATAAATTCCAAATCGATAACCGATTCAAACAAATTATCAATCATAAACGGACAGGAAGAGTTTTGTTTTATAATTGATGCCTTATGTTGGTAATTATCAATATATGATTGCGAAAGCCAGACAATAAAGGGTATTTCAATATTTGCATCAGGTAGAACCCCGGTATAATCGTGACCGGCAGTGTTTCCCTCATCATAAACATTTTCACCATGATCCGAAAGATAAATAGCAGAAGCAATAATATTTGTATCAGTATTAGAATAATTCACTAACACTTTGAGTAAACTGTCAACAAAGAAATCGTTATATAAAATCGAATTATCATATTGGTTGATAGTTCTTTCTTTTACATTATCTGCTTGAGAAAAAATACTGTATTCTTTTGGATATCTTTTTACATAAGCAGAATGACTGCCCATCAAATGCAGAACAATAAATTTATACTTAGCTGTATCTGCCAAAGCTTTCCTAAACGGTTCAAATAAAACCTCATCGTAAGGAGATGTGTAAGTGCTTTCATAAGAAGAATTTGCCGAACTGTTGGTATAATGAGTAATATCAAAAGTTTTTGCAAGATTATATACTGCATTATCCCAAACTCCTATAGGTAATTGATTTGATAACCAGAAAGTTTTATATTCCGCACTGTAAAAAACATCGTTCAAAGATACACTTTCGTTAAATCTCTTTTTATTATTAATATCTGATGCGGTTAAGGAACTAAGTACTGAGCTAATTGTATTAGAATACGGACTTATTACATTATTAAAAACGATAATATCATTACGTTTATCTAAATTCGGAGTAGTTTCTCTATAATAACCATATAACGACATATGATTTCTGTTTACCGATTCGCCAAGAATTAAGACGAAGAGATATTTGTTTTCATCTGAATATGAGGTTTCAACAGATATCTGAATTAACTCTCTTTGTTTTAAAGCTTTAAAAGCTTTTGCTTCATCAAGAAACGATACGATTGCCTTAACTGTTTGCGGACACGCTTTTCTGACGAAACGATTATTAATACCGCTTTCTACAAAGAAGCTAATAGAAATTAAACATATTACGATAACAATATATTTACCATTTTTATAATAAGTTATTTTGGGCGTTTTTAATAAAGACCACACAAACAAAGCAATATAAGGTAAGAGCAATAAAAATCTAAAATTTAATTTTAATGACAAAAATTCGCCTGCTTCATTGAAGTTCGTATTTAGAAAAACAAAAATACTTGAAGCCGTAATCGGCCCCTTTAATAAAATCCAATGAATCAATGAAATCAGTCCGTCAATAAAAAACAATATTAAAATTGTTTTATAAATAAACTTCTTACGAAAAAAATAATAAAACAAAGTAAATACGGGTATCCAGCAGAAATAGATTAAGAATTCCCTAAAATCGTACATTTGAAAGTTTATAAAAATAGCCGAAATCTGCACAAACAAAATCATACAAAGTAATCGTACCGGATATAGTTGTAAAAACGTCTTCATAAAAGTTTACAAAAATAAGAAATTAATGTGATAATGAATTTTCAACTTTCAATTAATAAAAGACTTCCTCCGTCAAACAATTTTCCATTATAAAGACTTATTATTTCATACCCGTTTTCAAATAAAAACGACTTTATTTTATCTCCTTCATAATGATGGTCAAGGTTTCCAAGAATAAAAACCTTGTTCTTATAAACTCCCATGCAACCGCCGATAAATCCGTTCGGAAATCCCGGAAGTAAAATTTCTTTAGAAGAAATATATAAACAATTTAAGTTCTGCTTCTTCAATTCTTTTTCGATTCCCATATCCGATGTAATAAAACAATCATTTTTTAACGGAAGTAGTGAGCATCGAGTATATGCCTGATTTACATGAATAAATATTTTGTTTTTGATATTTTGAAGAATGGCCGGATCTGTAAATTTTTTATTATGAATAATATAATTATCAGATATCACAACATTATAGCATGTTGAGTTTTCTTTTTTTGTTCCGATATAATTTTTGCCGGTAACAATCGTAATATTTTTGTTTTCCAGAAAATCTATATAACATTGAGGTGTGTTTGGAGCTACAATAATAAATTCTTTTGTCGGAAAGAAAAAAATATCCGGATGTCCTGCAATTTCTTCATAAGTAATATTCTCAGAATAAAAAGCTAAACACTCTCCAAATTTGTTGAGGTTTAGTATAGCTTCATCGGGCAATCGTTTATCATGAATTATTATCATTCCGCAAAAATATTAAATTCATAGCCGGTAAGTTCGTTATTAGTTTTAAAAACAACCGAATCGAATCTATCTGTTAATGCATTTTTATTTAACGCATTATATCCTATGGCATAATTTATTGCTTTAGGGGAAACTTCAATAATAATTTTTTTACTTTCAATATTTTCCGATCTTTCCTCAAGCAAATCTTTCCACAAGGCTGTTAACACTAATTCTTTAAATGATACATGAAAAGGGCCGGCGATCAAACTATTTCCGCTTATCAATCCTTCCGAAGGATGTAAACCCATTCGCAAAATCTTAACATTATTTTCTTCAAATAATTTCATCAAATATTTACTCCATTCAACAGCTTCTTCCAATGCAAGCGGAGAGTAATTTCCTGATTTATAAATATCTTCCAAAGGAGTATCTTTTATAACAATAGTCGGATAAATACGCGTAAAATGCGCTCCCAGATCAATAATTCCATGAGCTGTTTTAATAGATTTCTCAAAAGTGTCTCCGGGTAAACCTATCATCATTTGCAAACCAAGTTTAAATCCTTTCCGCAAAATCAATTGAGCGGAATTTTGTACATCAGAAACAGTATGACCCCTTTTAGACTTAGAAAGTACTTCATCATCCAAAGACTGAACTCCAAGTTCAATAATCTCGACTTTATATTTTTTCAAATTATCTAAAATCTTTTCCGAAATATAATCGGGACGGGTAGATAACATCACGGATTCAATTTTTTTACTTTCAATATAAGGCAGTGCAACATCCAAATATTGATTTTGCTCCTCAATACTCATGCCTGTAAAACTTCCTCCGAAAAATCCGAGTTTTTTGACTCCTTCAACAGGAAAAGTTTTCAAATACGTTTCTATGGTTTCTTTTACTTCCGGAACAGACGGCGATTGTATTTTATCGGCAATAGTAAATTGATTGCAATAAATACATCTAAACGGACATGCTTTTTCCGGAATAAAAATAGGAATTGTATAGAATTTCTTCATACTAATGCATTATTAACTGTTTGATATTTGATTTAATCATAATATGACCTAAATGTAATAAATAAATTTTCAAAAAATAAACATAGTAATATATTAAGTAAAAAGGATTTTTTCACCATAAAGGGTTCATCATAATAAATAAAAAATACTGATAATAATTGATTTACACTTTAAACAATATAAATTCAAAGATATAATTTTTAAATGATACGCTTTAGTTTTTGATTTGATATTATATTTGCACAATTAATTTACAAAAACACTCAACATGAAAAACTTATTAAAAACACAATCATTGCTATTCATTCTATTAGCAATATTGTTTACATCCTGCGTAGAAACTTACTCAGAAGATAGTTATTATATTGATAATAAATCTAATTCTGTTTTATATGTTCAATTTCAAGATAAATACGGTGGAAATGAATGGGAATTGATAACAATTCCTAAAAACAGTTACACAAGAATTTATGCATACGGTTATATTGGCGAAATGCACGATAAATTAGATGATTTTTTAACTCATTATTTTGATCATCTGCATATTACTTTAGATAGCAGAGGCGAAATCAAAATAAAAAAAGATTATACATCAAGCAATAATTGGGAATATGATCCGGTTCCAAGTAATAAACGGAAGAATCTCGGTATCAACAATTACATTTTTACAGTAAATGACGATGATTTAGAATAGTTTTTTGTTCAAAACTCACTAAAAGCTATTTTATTTATACTCCTCTAAAAGTTTGGGTTCAAAATTCAAACATCTAAACAACAATATATTAACTTCAACTTTTGGAAATTTACTTCCGAACGGTCAATTTAGTGTATATTTGCAACCGTAAATTAACTTAAAATTAATTAAATTATGTTGAATAAAATTAAACAATCGCGATTTGCAAGTTACACAGTAATTATATTAATGTACGTTGTTGCCACATTGGTAGGATTATTTATTTTTTCACTAAATAAAAATGGAAATGATATTCTGTATTTATTTTATGCCGATGTTGCCGCAACTGTTATTATCTGGTTATTCGGAGTATGGTTTTCAAATTCGTCAATTTACGATCCGTATTGGAGTGTTGCTCCTCCGATAATATTAACTTTTTTATATTTCTATTATGGTTGTATGAGCATATCCGCTGTTTTATTGATGATTGCGATTTGGTTTTGGGCAATAAGATTAACAGTAAATTGGATTTACACATTCCCGAATTTAATGCATCAGGATTGGAGATATGTGATGTATAGAGAAGAAAATCCGAAAATATGGCAACTTGTAAATTTTATGGGAATACATTTTCTTCCGACTCTTGTAGTCTTTTTAGCAATGATTCCGGGATTTTACGTTTTGCAATTAGATTTAAATCCGAATATCTGGACTTATTTAAGTTGCGCATTATGTGTATTTGCAGCTGTTCTACAGTTAGTTTCCGATATTCAAATGCATCGTTTCCGTAAGAATAATAAAGGAAGAGTTTGTAACAACGGACTATGGAAATATTCCCGTCATCCTAATTATCTCGGAGAAATATTATTGTGGTGGGGTGTTTATTTTATTTTGATTTCTGTTGCTCCTCAATATTGGTGGACTATTTTCGGGCCTATTGTCAACAATTTGTTATTCGTCTTTATAAGCATACCTTTAATGGAAAAAAGACAAATAAAAAACAAACCGGAATATGTTGAATATATAAAGATAACCGGAAGTTTATTGCCGAAAATAGGTAAAAACAACTAATTTCGATTCGGAAATAATCATTGTGAGATTTTACTAACAGTAAATCTCACAATAGGTCCTGCGACAAGAATTTGCCAAAGCAATGCCATCGGAAAGTTTATCACGATAGTTTTTATCCAGATGGATAAGAAACTGCTATTGAAACCATTCTTAAAAGCAAAAGTAGCTACTAAACTCATTATTGGACACATTACTAATACTGTTGAAATTTGTCTTACTAAAATAATGGCTAAAGGACGACCGGTTTCTATATTTACAAATTTAGAAGCTATGATTTCAGCTAATTTGCTTCCTATTAATGCTTGTAATATTATGACTGTTGCCATAAGCCAACAAAGTTCAAATAAAGGTATTATAAACGAACTTAAACTAATAGAATTTGTTGCAATAATATGATTATATGATTCCATTCCGAAAACCATAAGGAACGACATAAAGAGCGAAAATATAATTTTTTGTTTCCTTGTCTTTAACATAAGATTTTTTTAGGCTGCAAAAGTACGAATTTTTCATTTCTATTGTAACCTCAAAAAACAAAAAATTTAGTAATTTTTTTTGTTTATCTATGAAAGACAGATAGATTGGCACTGTCCGCAAACAAGTGACTTTATATAAGATGTGGCAGACCCGTCGAAATTTTTGGAGAAAATTAGATGTTTTTCTCCGGTTTAAATTATTGCGGTAAGAATTCCTCTCTGATACTTAGTTTATCTAAAAATTTTCACCCTTCAATTATTCTATTGCTATATAAATTTCCGTTTTTAGTTTCTCCGGAGCAACTCGTGCGGGATTGCTGATATACTTTTCAAAACACTGATAATTTCTCAGTTTATACCCGCTTTCGGGAAGCCATTCGGAATAAATAGTATCGTAAACCATATCAAGCTTATCATAAGTACCTTGGTAAAGAAAAACAGCAAAGCGGCCGCCTTCAATTGTTTTAACACCAATTTCACCTTTTGATTCCGTTTTTTTATGAATGGCAAGACATATATCCGTTCTCAATTTATTTGGATCTGTGATTTTAGGATCATCATAATAAATTGCAATATGCTCCATACCTTTCGTAAATAGTTTTTGTTCTTTTACATATTGCCAAAGTTTTTGCCAGGCACTTCCAAAATCAAGCTCACCATAATTACCGGTTAATTTAATATAAATAACTTGTTTAGGATTCAACTCCAAAATTTTCGGACTTTTTAAATTTAATTTTTCATTTAGTCGAGATTGTTTCATAATAATCAAATCTTTATTGTTTCTATAATCATTAGGGGAAAATCCGTATAAAGCACGAAAAGCTTTGGAAAAAGAAGAAGGCACATTATATCCGACCTGATAAGCAATTTCATTAATTGCAATATTGCTATACCTTAGTTGTTTGGCTGCTTTTTCCAATCGTGTTCTTGTAATATAAGTGCCGAGGGGTTCACCAAAATAAGCTCGGGTAATACGATGAAAATGCCACAGTGAAAAACATGAAATTTCTGCAAGTTTCATCATATCAATATCTTCATCCAGATGGTTATTAATATATTCGGAAATAATATTAATTCTTTTGATATAATCTTCTTTGGTTGTCGGCCTTTGAGTCATCTTATATAAATTTTCCGCAAAGATATGTCCTCAAATCAACATAGACTTTTCCTATATTGCTATTTTATATCTAACTAATCTTTTTTCTCTTTAGCCTGAGACTATTAGTAACAACACTTACGCTGCTAAAAGCCATTGCGGCACCGGCAATCATCGGGTTTAATAAGAATCCGTTTATCGGGTAAAGAATTCCTGCGGCAATCGGAACTCCTATCAAATTATAAATAAAAGCCCAGAAAAGGTTTTGTTTAATTGTTCGAACGGTAAACTTAGAAAGTTTAATAGCTTCCGGAATTTTGCCCAAATCTGATGAAATAATAGTCATTTTCGCTACATCCATAGCAATATCACTGCCCTTTCCCATAGCAATACTAAGATCCGCTTGCGCTAAAGCGGCACTATCGTTTATACCGTCGCCAACCATTGCAACAATCTTTCCTTCAGATTGTAATTGTTTAATAAAACTTGATTTTTCATTAGGAAGAACTTCAGCCTTAAAATGCTTTATTCCTACTTTAAGGGCAATTTCTTGTGCGGTTTCCTTATTGTCGCCGGTAAGCATATAAACTTCAATTCCCGATTTTTCTAATTCTTCAACAGCTTTTATAGAATTATCCTTTATTTTATCTGTTATGCCTACAACTGCCAAAGCTTGCTTACTATCTGCAAACCAAATTACAGTTTTAGATTCTTTAGCAAGTTTTTCGGCATTTTCTAATAAAGTTTTATTGGTTGAAATATTATTTTCAACAAGGAGTTTATTGTTTCCGGCAAAATATAAATCACCATTCACAAAACCCTTGATTCCTTTACCTGTGACACTTTCGAATTTTTTTATTTCGATTTCTTTTGAATCCGCAAAATGATGAATTACGGCATCGGCGAGCGGATGTTCCGATAATTTCTCAAGACTATAGAAAATATTTTTCTTATCGTCATAATCATCTAACCAGATAGTGTCTGTTACAACAGGTTTTCCTTCCGTAATTGTTCCTGTCTTATCAAGAACAACAGCATTGACTTTTTTTGCAATTTCCAGACTTTCGGCGTCCTTTATCAAAATTCCGTTTTCGGCACCTTTTCCGATTCCTACCATAATTGCCGTTGGTGTTGCCAATCCGAGCGCGCAGGGACAAGCAATAATAAGAACAGTAACCATTGCAAGAAGACCGTGAGTAACACCATTTGTATGATCGAAAATTATCCAAAGAATAAAAGACAAAACGGCAATTCCTATTATCGTCGGTACAAAAACGGAAGCAATTTTATCCGCTAACTTCTGAACCGGAGCCTTGCTTCCCTGTGCATCCTTAACCATTTGTATAATTTGGGATAACATAGTATCATTGCCGACTTTTTCAGCTTTGAAATTAAAACTTCCTTTCTGATTTATAGTTCCGGCAAAAACTTTCGAATCGTTTTCCTTAAAAACGGCCGTCGGTTCGCCACTTAACATACTTTCATCAACATAAGAATTTCCATCTATGACAATTCCGTCAACGGCAATTTTTTCTCCGGGTTTTACAACAATAATATTTCCGGGTTCAATTTTATCTACAGAGATTTCTTTTTGCTTACCCGATTCATCAATAATTATTACCGATTTCGGTTGTAAGCCCATCAACTTTTTAATCGCAGATGAAGTATTTCCCTTTGCTTTTTCTTCGAGCAACCGACCAAGCAAAATGAAAGCAATTATCACACTTGAAGCTTCAAAATAAACATGAGGTTCAATTCCGCGCGAAATCCAGAATTCAGGAAAAAACATATTAAATAAGCTAAAAAAATATGCAATTCCCGTACTCAAAGCCACCAAAGTATCCATACTTACAGAACGGTGTTTCAACTGTTTCCAAGCATTTATAAAGAAGTCTCTTCCTAACCAGAAAACCACTGGAGTTGAAAGTACGCACATAATTATGTTTGCATACGGCATATGCATAAAAAACATACCTATAACAAATATCGGTAATGAAAGAATTATTGCCCACACAGTACGGGTTTTCAGCTGTTTGAACTTCTTTTGGTGTATTTCTTCGAGTTCATCAGAAAGGTTTTTATTTTCGTCAATGATAAGATCATATCCAATATTTTGAACAGCAGCACGGATTTTTTCGGAAGAAGTTGAATCCGGGTCAAATTCAACAGTTACGGTCGCATTTGCAAAGTTTACAGCGGCTTTTTCAATACCTTCCGTTTCATTCAACATCTTATCTATTTTGGCGGCACAAGCTGCACAGCCCATGTTGAGAACCGGAAAGGTTTTTTTTATGGTTTTATTTTTAGGCATAATAAAATAATATCAAAAGGTTTATGCAAAGATATAAAACAATTGGTATTTGATAATTAATAATTGGTAATTAATTGATTAACTTCTCAAGTTGTTTATAAAATTTAAGAAAAGAGTTATCTCAAACAGAAACAATCTTTATTCTAAATTATCATCTTTTGTATCGGAACTTTAACAATTCATCTTTTGTACTTATATCTTCTTTTTGTACATTTGTGAATTAATAATTTTTTCTTTAATTAAAAATAATAAACTATGAAGCATTTTTTTATTTTCCTCGCAGCAGTACTTTTTATTAGTACATTAACTTTCGGACAAGATGTAGTAAAGCAAGCTTATTTAGATGAGAACGGTGTTGTTCAAGTAAAAGAAGTTATAACAAATGAAACTATTTCTACTAACAAACAAGAGAAATCTCAAGTCAACGGTTTTCCCGTATATTTTGGATCGAATACAACATATAAAAACTTCCGTGGCGTAACTTTAGCAAATTTAGATGGTCAGCCCGGAGATGAAATTATTATATCCACCAATGATTCCGTTTATGTTGTTAAAGGCAACGGTTCTATTTTATGGCAAGCTAAATTGAACGGTTTGGCTCAATGGCCTCCAACTGTGGGAGATATAAACAATGACGGAAAATTAGAAGTTATTGTTGCATCTTCCTATGCAACACAAAGAGGTGCTATTGATGTATTTGACAATGAGGGGAATGCTTTAGCCGGATTTCCTTATGTAATTACCAGAGGTCCCGTTTCTTGTGCACCTACTTTGGGTGATATTGACGGTGACGGTTATCTTGACATTATTTTCGGGACTCGCGGTTCCGCTGCAATTGAGCTTGATCCTATGACAAGAGTTATCAATTATTTAGCTGAGGACGTTGCCGGATTCCCGGTGTCTTTAGGAGCTACTCCCGCCGTAACGCCTTCTGTTGCAGATATTAATCATGACGGAAAGCTTGAAATTATCACGGCAAGTGTTGAAGGCTGGTATATTTTCGACAACGAAGGAAACATTTTAGAAAATTATCCTATACTTGATCCTGACCAAGATTTCAGATTCTCATATCAATCACCATTGGTTGCCGACTTAGATAGTAATGGAGATTATGATATTGTCGGCGCTACACATGGAAATACTCCGGTACATTATGTATTGAATGCTTTGAGTGGTGAATTTAGGACCGGCTGGCCAAAATATATTCCCGACCAAACTTGGACTTATAGCGCTCCAACTGTTGTATATCTTGAAGATGAAAATGATTACGCTATTTTTGCCAGTCGTCCCTTAACCGGCGATGAGTCCGGACCAATGCTCTGGAAATACGATAAGAACGGAAATATTGCTCCTGGTTTTCCGATTTCTAAGGTCGGCGGACTTGAAGGATTTATTTCTATTGCGGATATTAATGATGATGGAGACTATGAAATTCTTTTCGGTTCTAATATTGTAGATAGTAATTACGACGGTTATATTCACGCCTATAATATGGACGGAACTCCTGTTACGGAAAATTTCCCGCTTCGTCCGCACGGATTTACTTTTATGAACGGCGTTAATTTAGGCGATGTTGTCGGAGACGGTAAATTATATTTAATTGCATTATCTTACGAGAATACTTTTAGTGCCGACGATAAAACTTTGGTAAATGTTTATCCTTTGGATGTTGACTTGAATGAGAATACGATTTTATATCAAGGTTACAAAGGAAATAATTACCGAAACGGCTATGTGCCGACACTATCTTTATTATGTGACGCTCCGGTGAATTTACAGGCAGAACAAATACAAGATGAACTCCAAATTGTTCTTACTTGGGAACACACTTTATTGCCACAATTCAGAACTTTCAATGTTTATCGTGATGATGAACTTATTGCCGAAAATATTTCAGAGCTTAGCTATACGGATATAAATGCTAATATTGGAGAAAATATTTATGCCGTAACAACTAATTATATTGACTGTGAGTCTGATGCCGCTACAATTGATCTTACATTATTGGGAATAAGTAATTATGAAAATAATGTACAGGTTTATCCTAATCCGGCAAAAGAATTTATCAATGTAAAATGTAATAACATGAAATCTATTATTATATACAACAATATCGGACAAATAGTTGAAAAGATTGATGTATCAGGAAGCAATGAATATAAAGTCAATATACAAAATTATTCTTCAGGATTTTATTTTATTGATATAATGCAGAATAATAATGTTACTTCAAAAGTAAAAGTTGTAATTCAATAGATGAAGAAAGAAACCGCAGACGATACTTAAACAGGATGCGCAATCTTTTAAGTTGCTTTATTTATAAAATTTACTCGGTTTAATATGAAATTTAAAGTCCTAAATCCTGAAACTTTCTAAACTTTAGGTTTTCTAAACTCTGCAATTTCAATTTGAAATTCAAAACTTAATAAAAAAAGAGGCTTCAATGAGCATGCTTGGTCGGAAGATTTTTCTTTCGACCAATTTTTGTTTAATTATTTGATTTTTAACATATTATACTTGTTTATATCATTTGATTTGATTATCTTTGTACATTGATAATCAAAC
>JAISNV010000042.1 GCA_031276035.1 Bacteroidales bacterium
AAAAAATTTGAGCCGCTGTGGAATTTTATCATTAAGACCAAACGTTTGAACAGCATGCTGCCCTTATTGGAAACGCTGCTGTCGGATGTGCGCCACTATGACAAGGCATTTGAAGAAGCTCCGGCGGAAGAGTTGGCTGTTGTTGGGTGTTAATGGTTGCGGGGAGAGAACATGCCTCTGCAGAGGGATGATATTGATAAGAAGTTTTGACAAGGATAGTGTATTTTTTTTAGCATATACACTATTCGACGAAATTAGGGGACTTTGTCGTGTAGTAAACAAAGTTACAAGTATGGATATTTGTTTTTTAGCTCATTCTTTAAATATTAGATATCATCTAAAATAAAAAGTCAATATTAAAATTTTTATAATTATTAAAAAAGTCAATATCAATGTTTCTATCGTACATGTGTAATGTGATTTTATCTATTTTGCCATATTTCAAATAAATACTTAACCCATAATGAGCAAACGAAGCATTTTCGCCTGCCCCCATAGCAAGCGCTCCTTTATCATATCCAAAACCGCGAAGTACTATTTTGTCGGCAGCTTGTTGTATAATTCTCATTGGCTTTGGAGACATTTGAACCTTGTTGCCCATAGGATGGTTGCCATCTAAATTAAAGATAGTTACAGAATAGTCTTCACTCCCATTAATATTGTTTCCGATTTTTATTGCACGGTTGCACCCTGTTTGCAGTCCACGAACAGGTTTTCCGTTTTCATATCGTTGATGGCTACTGGATACAAAATAAATGTTGCTTAAATCGAACATACTACTATTTATTTTTTTAGATTAGACCTAACTCTCGTGCAATCTTTTTCAATGGATTCTCAACATCTGAAATTTTTCCATCCTGATTCGAAATAAATTCTATCAAAATTTCGGGATTATGTATTGAAAAAGTAACTTTAGATAATCTTCCTGAATAATAAAACAGGGACATATAGCATGGTTCTTTGTGATCTGCTCCTGCGCCGCTATTAGCAAGATTATTGCTCCAAAGTATTCTATCCCTGTTTGAGGATATTTCAGAAAAACTAAATGTGTCAATAATATATTCGGAAATATCCGAATTGTCAATATTTATTTTTATTCTTTTGTTTATGGGATTTACTTCAGCAGAAATCCGAAAGGTCGATTGTAAGTCCACAAAACAATTACCTTGGTGCCATATTTTACAATTGTCTGCAGTAAAATTGAAAGATTTTCTTTCTATTTCACCTTGCATCTCTAATAGATTGACAGGAAAAAAATCGTACGTTTTCATAATTTTTAATATTTTTTTTAGTTCATTATATGACAAATAAATTCCACTTGACGCGCGCATTTTGGGCAGATTGATAAAGGCCCTATCTTTCCACATAATTGTTCCCATGTCCAATCAGAGCTTCTAAAATAAATCCATATCACTTCTTTTTCCCCGCAATAAGGATATTTATATGATTTGTATTTGTCTGGCGGTTTTATAATATCGTCTTTACAATTCAAAACATCTTCCCATGGGAAAAACGTTTTCTCATTTTTTAATACTATATTGCCTTTTTTAACGGCTTCAACAAATTCCTCCATCTTTTTTGAAGATTTGTTATTGCAACTAAAAACAATAATTAAGGTAAATAATATAATTCCAATATATTTCATGTATTTATGATTAAGTTGTAATTTCTAATTAGAAACTGCTGAAAGACTTAAAGTTTTTTTAATTGACATTAATTAATTCAAATTGAGGTAATTCAATAGAATCAAAGTATTGATTTGTAATTTTATCCAAAAAAGTTTCCGCGATAATGTCATCTCCTAAAAATTGATCTATATCTTCGATAGTTGATGAGAAGTGTTCAATAATTTTTTCGTCACTTACTTTCAATCGATGGCGAATATTTTTGAAAAATTTGATTTCCGAGTATTTAATAATTGCATCGGCTTTGATTACTTTAATGGCTATTTCGATTAAAGTTAATTCCTCCGGTTCAGATAATTTCGATTGTTCAAGAGTCGTAAAATAATTGGTAATAAATTGCCTGCTGTCTGAATTGATTTCGGACACATACGCATTTATCTCTTTCCTTAAATCAACACTGTTAAAGGAAGGGAATGATTCACTTATTGATTTAATTGCGGCGACTTCTCTTTCGTCAATATTGCCGTCGGAAGCCATACAGCAAAAAGCTGTTTTTAATAAAAGTTGATTAAATGAAGTTGTTTCCATATTTATTTATTATTTAAACCCAATTCTACGCCTTTCCGGCTCAACTTTGCCTTCTTCTATTTCTTTTTTTATTGCCTCGTGTTTTTTAAGGTCAGCAAGAGAAATAGTCGGCCTTTGATTTTTTATGACAAATTCCAGCGTTTCCATTGAAATGCGTTTTGTCTTTTCTCTGATTGTCTTTCGTGAAGCCTCGTCAATCAGCAATTTTATATCGCTCGAAACATAATTTTCCGTTAGTGTAGCTAACTTGTCATAGTCAATTCCAAAATCAAGAGGCCTGTTTTTCAAATACAACTCAAACAGAGCTTTTCTTGCCTCAAAATCTGGAGGTGGGATGTAAAACCATTTTTCCAGCCGTCCGGCTCGCAGCACGGCTTTGTCTATCAGATTTGGCTGATTGGTCGAACCGATGACAAAAACGCCGGAGTCGCCGATATTGTCCAGCTGTGACAGAAATTC
>JAISNV010000043.1 GCA_031276035.1 Bacteroidales bacterium
GAAATACTTCCCCGTTTTTGATTGTGATTGTTTCTTCTTTCATGGTACTAATCTTTTTGTTATGATTTATAACCAATTTGTTTTCTTGGATTAGAATTAGGTTCGGGCTTACTTAATAGTTTCGTTAAGGCTTGGTATATTTCGTTAAATTGCACATCTGTACTTTCCTCCAACGCCTCAATACGTTTCAATAATTCTTCGTGTCCAATTACCATTTGTCGCATCAGAACAAAAGCCCGCATGATGGAAATATTTACTTGAATGGCGGTCTTACTCCGTAGAACTGATGAAAGCATGGCTACTCCTTGTTCTGTGAATACCATTATTAAGGACACGCCAACGTTATATCCAGAGGGTATCACATTTTGTGATACCCCTATATTCACAATCATATCGCTTTCTTCCCTTGTTAATTCGAACATAAAGTCTGATGGAAATTTGTCCATATTTCGTTTAACTGCTTGTTTTAATGCTCTTGTTTCTACTTGATACAATTCTGCCAACTGAAAGTCCAACATTACCCTGTAACCTCGAACTTCAAAAATTTTATTTTGAATAATTTGTAATTCCATAATTTTGTGTTTTATTGATTTATAACTAATTTTGTCTCTATTCCTTTAAGTTTTCCTGCTAACATTGCCATATCATCACTAATTTTCGTATCCGTAATTTTTGCATAAATTTGAGTGGTTTTGATATTCGTGTGTCCAAGCATTTTTGATACGCTTTCAATTGATACTCCTTTCGTAAGAATCAGAGTAGCAAACGAATGTCGAGCTAAATGGTACGTTAATTTCTTATTGATTCCACACAAATCTGCAATTTCTTTCAAGTAAGCATTCATCTTTTGATTACTCAAAATAGGAAGAAGCAAACCATTAGGAAGATTACCTTTGTATTTTTCAATAATTATCTTGGGAATATCCAACAATGGAACACGATATGTTACATTCGTCTTTATTCTTTTACCGATAATCCATAGGTTATCGTCAAACGATTTACAAATATTATCAGTTGTTAAGCTTTTCACATCAATATACGCCAAGCCGGTAAAAGCCGAAAAAAGAAAAACATCGCGAACTTGTTCCAATCGTTTGATAGAGAAATGTTTATTCATGATAATTTCTAATTCGTTTTCTGTAAGATAGCCGCGGTCTGTTTTTTCAAAACTAAATTTGTAATTTACAAAAGGATCAACATGAAGTTTTCCGTTGTTTTTGGCAATTAAAACAACGGTGCGTAAATGTTGAATGATTTTCACAGCGGTATTATGTCCACAGCCATAATTCGTCTTCAAAAATATTTCAAAATTAGATATAAAGGAATAGTTGATTTCTTTTATACTGATGTCGGAAATCTTATACTTTTCTTGCATATACTGTTGAAGCCTATTATGAGTTCTCTCAAATCGTTTTACTTGATTTGTTCCAATGAGATTGTTTTCACATTTTGACTTCATCATCTTGATGTGATTTTGAAATAAATCTAACAAGGTATCATTGTTTAATTGTTGCCCTAAAAAGGCATTTCGGATTTTCTCGGCTGTAACGACAGATTCTCGTTCGGAAATTTCCCGATAATGATTATATATCTTCGCTTTACAGTTATCTAAGAAAACATTTAATTGTTGGATTTGTGCCGTCTTTCCAATTGCTTTTCCGGCATTGGGATTCCAATCGGCGGGATTAACTTCACACTTTAAACTAAATTGACTGACTTTACCGTCTAAGGTAATCCGTGCCATAATGGGAGCTTTCCCATTGCTTTTGATTGCATTGCCTTTAATATAAAAAAGGACTTTGTACGTGCTTCGCATGTTTACTCATTTTTAATGGTTACAAAATTAAACTTTAATTCTGTCAAATGAGTCATTTCTTCTGTGCCAAATTACGACAAATCAACGCCTTATTGCGACTTTCGTTACCTATTTCAGTTTTCCAAAAATAGGTAACGATTTGGTAACTGAGCTTTGTCTGAAAATGGCTTTTAAATGTCTTGAGGAGGGTATAAAGAAAAAAGCCAAAAATCAGTAAATGTATTATCTTACAGAGTTTTGGCTTCGATTTTGTCCTTTTCCAGTGTCCTCGCAGGGACTCGAACCCTGGACCCATTGATTAAGAGTCAATTGCTCTACCAGCTGAGCTACGAAGACTTTTTTAGGCTGCAAAAATAATATTTTTTTGGCATTATGATGAATTTTTAAATAATTATTAAGAAGAGTAAGGAGATAAGAATAGGATTATTTTATTATTTCAGTACCTTATTAAACTTATATTCAAGCATATTACCGAATAAACAGAATTAAGCATTTCGGTTTTATTTGTTAATATTTAATTATTCTTGTAACTTCCCGTTTACCAACCGGACCGGGATGTGATTCCACTTCGAAACCTATGGTTTTCAGCATTCTTTTAAAGGAATTTTTTGCACAATATGTAACTATGACTCCTCCCGCTACTAAATGTTCTTTTAATTTCAAAAATATTTCTTCCGACCATAATTCCGGTTGTTTCGACGGGGAAAAGGCATCGTAATAAATCAAATCAAAATTATCCTTAAAATCAATTTCCTGCATCATTTTATTGATTTTAAACAAGTGAAAATTTTCATCAATCTTTATTTCTTCATTCCATTTCGAGATGTGAAGTTTCAGATAATCATTATTATCAATACTCAATAGTTCGCTGTAATTTAACTTCGATACGATATTAATATCTAAAGGAAAAGCTTCACAAGTTATATATTCGATATTAATTCCGTTCTCACGTGCAAAAATATATGTCAGAAAAGCATTCAATCCCGTTCCGAAACCCATTTCAAAAATCTTTAGACTTTCCCTTCCTTCAAAATATTTTAATCCGAGATTAATAAAAATATGACGGGATTCATTTACAGCACCGTTAACCGAATGATAGCTCTCTTCTAATTCCGGCACATATAAGGAGTTGGAATTATCTGAAGTTTTTATTATTTCAACCTTCATAGAATATTATGAAACTTTAAATTTCAGATTATATTCAAGGCACAGTTTAACAAACATCTGGGGATCGATGCCGCTACCGGAAACTTTTGTATCTACTACATAATTATGCTTTTTGTCGTATATCTCAATGTAAAGAGCGCAACTGCCCGGACATTGTCTTATATATGAGCTGAGATTTTCAATATATTCCGGAGTTATTTCCTGCGTTTCAACATACAAAATTACTTTTTTGGTTAATTTACTTAATACGGAATCCAAAAGCATAATCTCGGAAAACTTAAAAACATGTTCATTACTGCCTTTCCAGAATCTCGGTGCAACGTTACCCTTAATATAAATTAAACTTCCCGGTATAATAAAAGGCCCAAACCTAATATTATCTTCGGAAAATATTGCCATAGAAATATTCGTATCATAATCTTCAAGGACAAACCTGCTGTACTCATTGCCGTTTTTGTCGTAAGCCTTAGTAACATCGCCAACCATTGCGGCAAAAGTAAGATTAGGCATAGCTTTTGATTCGTCAAGAAGTTCTCTGACATTTGACAATGAACAATTTGTAAAATAATTTATTGTTGTTCTATATTGGTCAAGAGGATGACCTGAAAGATAGAAACCTATATTTTCTTTCTCAAGTTTCAACTTTTGAAGTAAGCCGAACTCCTTGCATTCGGGAAATTGAATCTCAAGATTTTCTTCCTGAACCTCACCGAATAAAGACATTTGCGGCGAATTCAAACGGTTTTTATAATCATTAATAAGTTTTAAAAAAGTATCAATAAATAACTGTCCGTCTTCTCTTTCCTTATACAGGAATTGTGCCCTGTGAATTCCGGGGAAAATATCAAAAGCACCTGTCATCATTAATGACTCAAGACATTTTTTATTCATAGCCTTGGAATCAACCCTTATAGCAAAATCAATAATATCCTTAAATGAGCCATTTGCATTCCGTTCCGTAATAATAGATTCAACGGCAGTGCTTCCGACGCCTTTAATTCCACCTAATCCGAAAAGAATATCGCCGTTTTTATTGACAGTAAAATTGATATTACTTTCATTGATACTCGGACCTAAAACTGTGATTCCCATTCTTTGGCATTCTTCAATAAAGAATGTAATCTTCTTTAGATCGGAAAGATTGTGAGTGAGAACCGATGCCATATACTGTGCAGGGTAGTGAGCTTTAAGGTAACCTGTTTGATAACCGATAATTGAATACGCAGCAGCGTGCGAACGATTAAAACCGTAGGCCGCAAATTTCTCCATTGTTTCGAAAATGCTTTCGGCTTTTTGTTTTGCAATATTATTTTTTTGAGCACCTTCAATAAATTCGGCTTTCATTGCCTGCATTTCCTCAAGTTTCTTTTTACCCATCGCACGCCTGAGTACGTCCGCTCTTCCGAGGCTGAAACCCGCACAAATCTGAGCCGTTTGCATGATCTGTTCCTGATAGACCATAATTCCGTAAGTTGGTTTTAATATTGATTCCAGATCCGGATGCGGATATTCGATTTTTTCTTTTCCTATTTTTCTGTTAATGAATTGAGGAATGTTATCCATAGGTCCCGGACGATATAATGCGTTCATAGCGATGAGATCTTCAATGTTTTCCGGCTGAAGGTCTTTCAGGTATTTTTGCATTCCCGGCGACTCAAATTGAAATATCCCGACAGTATTTCCATTTTGAAAAAGTTTGAAGGTAAGTTCGTCGTCAATCGGCAGATCATCAATATTTATTTCAATACCTGTAGTTTGCCTGATATTTTCAACAGCATCTCTAATTATTGATAAAGTTCTGAGCCCGAGGAAATCCATTTTCAACATACCGGCCGATTCCACTTGAGAGCCTTCGAACTGAGTGACCATCATTTTGGAATCTTTTGCAGTGGCTAAGGGAATATGGTTTGTAAGATCTTCGGGACCGATGATTACACCGCAGGCGTGAACTCCGGTCTGGCGAATAGAACCTTCCAGTTCTATAGCATATTTTATCACTTTTTGAGCCAATTCCGGACCTTTTTCCGCTATTTCCTTCAAGTCCTTATTCATACTGATAGCTTCAGGAATGCTGCCGGCTCTATCGGGAATCATTTTTGTCAACTTATCCGCATCGGGAATAGGCATTTTAAAAACTCTCGCAACATCCTTCAAAGCCAATTTCGAGGCCATTGAACCTATAGTAACAATTTGGGAAACATGATCCTGGCCGTATTTCTCGATAACATAATTCAGAACTTTCTCCCTGCCTTCGTCATCAAAATCAACATCAATATCGGGCATTGAAATTCTTTCCGGATTAAGAAACCGCTCAAAGAGGAGATTATATTTAATAGGGTCAACATCTGTAATACCAATGGAATAAGCAACTGCAGAACCGGCAGCGGAACCTCGTCCCGGACCAACGAGTACGCCCATTTCACGGGTCTTGTTTATAAAGTCCTGAACAATCAAGAAATAACCTGGAAACCCCATCTTCTCAATTACGGAAAGTTCATAATCCAATCTTTCTTTTATCTCATCGGTAATTTCACCGAATTTCTTTTCGGCACCGTTATATGTCAGTTTTTTCAGATATTCCATCTCACTCATGTTATCCTCTGTAGGGAAAACGGGTAAAATAACCTGATCTTTTTTTATCGAATATTCTTCAATTTTATCCGCAATCTCTAAGGTATTTGCCAAGGCTTCTGGATATTCGGGAAAGAGCATAGACATTTCTTCATAAGTTTTCAAATACTCATGTCCGGAATATCTTAAACGTTTCGGATCATCATAATCTGAAGCCGTACTTATGCAAATATAGATATCATGGGCTGTTCTGTCTTCTTTTTCTATATAATGTACGTCGTTTGTGGCAATCAGTTTTACATTATGTTTTTTAGATAATTCCGCTAAAACAACGTTTACCTTTTTTTGATCTGGGATTCCGTGATCCATCAATTCGAAATAAAAATCGTCTTTAAAAACTCTTTTAAACCAATTGATTGCTTCTTCTGCGCGTTCAAGCATATTATTTCTGATAAAATAAGGTATTTCACCGGCAAGGCAAGCGCTGGAAACAATAATTCCTTCGGAGTATTTTTCTAAAACTTCCTTATCTATTCTCGAATTATAATAGAAACCTTCCTTAAAACCTATGGAATTCAGTTTGCACAGATTTTTATATCCGATAAGATTTTTTGCAAGTAAAACGCAATGAAACCCGCGTGAACGTTCACTATCCACATTCCCTTTGTCGAAACGACTATTTTCGGCTATATATGCTTCACAACCAATGATAGGTTTAATCCCTTCTTTTTTAGCTGCATTAAAGAAGCTCATAGTACCGTACATATTACCGTGATCTGTAATTGCAATAGCAGGCATGCCCAAAGCTTTTGCTTTTGCAACAAGTTTGTTGATATTAGACAATCCGTCTAATATAGAATACTGAGTATGAACATGTAAGTGAACAAAGTTTGACATTTTAGGAAGGTTTTTCAGGATTACAAAGATAGAGAAATTAGATGAGAATAGAAGTGTGCGAATCGAAAGTTATTAACAATTACAAATTTAATTAAGGGAGTATTCTGGTTCTATTGCCGTCATTCTGAGTGAAATAAAAAATTCAGATGTATGAGAATATAAAAATTAAAGGCACATGTAGATAAGACATTAATACTTTTTCTATTTACTAAAATCGACTTAAAATCTTCACAACCTTTAAATCAGTTTGAATATTACAGTATTTTGAGGCTTAATAATATTAATTTATACTCGTTAACCTTTGTAAAAGATTTGCGAAACCATATTAAATCCGCGTTTTTCGAAAAATGCATGGGCAGAATGATTATCTTTTCCGGATTCCAAATAAAATTCCGTTATTCCCCTACTCTTTAACCACTCCATTCCGCTGTCAAAAAGTAAGGAACCTAAACCTCCGGTTCTATGGTTTGGCGAAACATACAAATCGCAGATAACACCGAAAGGCTCACCGCCGTCATCATCAATTTCAACAACGGTAAATCCGATTATTTCCTTATTATTTTCAGAAACAAAAACTTCGGAATCATTACTATTAATTTTCCGGATAATGTACTTTTTCCATTGATTCTCTCCGCCGGAAGCAACTTTTCCATTAGCCAATCCGACTCCCATTTGCATTTCACCATGAGAAATATATTCGGGATGTTTTTCTAAATTATTGATAAATAATTTAGTTAAGAAATCAACATCCTCATTTTTTGCTTTTCTAATTTCCTTTTCCATTATTTTTTCCTCCTAACATTAACAGTATAGATTAACAAGGTCATTAGACCCGTAAAAATCAGAAATATTGTTATGCCGATTAAACTTATTCCTATTCCGTTCGATTGTATTTTCAATGACTCCAGAAAAGGAATTTTTGTTTCCATAAATATAATCTGGAATAATGATGCAACCGATATTCCTCCCAAAACTATATTAAGCAACGTGCCTTGTTTCAACGACTGAGTTTCGCTGATATTATTAAGCGAGTTATCAATTCTTTCCATCATCTCTTCCAATTTCTCGCGGTCTTCTTCAACACCTAATCTCTTCCTTGTTCTGTCGAACATTATTTTATGAGAAACAAATTTCGAATATTTGACAGCATCTAATTTCGACAGTAATTTTGTAATTTCGATACTTAATTTTGCATTTGCTTCAATAGCTTTATTAGGGTTTTCAAAGGCTTTATCCGAAAGAACAGATTCCAGCAGTATATCCGTTACGTAAGATATAGTATGTTTTTTAGCAAGAACCATTTCAAGAATGAGCAGATATTCCGGCCATGAAACGTGATAATGACTTCTTTCTTTGAGATGTTCTTCCCAATCTGTAGGAGCTTCCTTACCGCCCCGCAATCCGTAAGTTCCAAAAACAACACAAACATTCTGATTGACGAGAATAAGATCGTCGGTATCTATTGCAACGTTTTCGCCGCAAACATCATCATGGGCTTCTTCTGTTCTGTAAGGCCATTCTGCAGGATAAAGAGACATAAGCCCTACTAATTCCCGTTTATGATGTTCCATAATATGCGATATTATTTCTTCCTCCTTAATCCTTCCGAAAAGATTGTCATAATGCTGAAGAGATTCCCAAATATCAACAAAAGCATAAATCGTATCAGCACCTACTGTCGGAATTTTGTTCTCGTCTTTTTTCTTTTTCCGATTTAATTTACCGTTATTATTATTGCATCTCACATCATCGCATAAATGCAGAACACATTCTTTATATCTATTAAAGACCTGAGTTAGTAAAGCTTTATCGGATGTAAAGCGGCAATTTTCCTCATAATTATCATCCCATTTCCCGTTACAATCCAAGAAAAGGCTTTCAATAGACAGACCGTCAATTTCAACATTAATATCCGTATGCGAGCCGTCATCACTCATACTCCAGTGCTCCGCACCTTCGGCCAAGGAAATCAAAGAAATCACATGGTCTGTAGTAAGTAAATCCGATGCTTTAACTATTTCATCATCAATAACCATGCGGTAAGTTATGGAAACGGTTTTGTTGAAAAATAAAGACATTTCAACATGCATCTTTCCTTTAATGTTAAGAGGATAAGGTTCTTCCAAATCAATATTAAAAGTAAACTCTTTAAGTTTGTATCTTTCTACAGGACTTTTATTTCCTGAATAGATAAAAATTTGTTTATCTATCGGATCCAAATCCCGTTCAACATACTTTTTTAAATTATCAGGAATACAACAAACGCTAAAGTCCCCTTTACAATCTTCTTTTCTTTTCTTTAATTTTTTATTATCGAATTCTAAAGTGAATATTTGCATAAACACAATAGAAAGACCTTTATATTTCAGTCCTTTGGTAAAATCGTTATTACATTCCAAGTTAATTATTTCACTCATTTTATTTTTCCCGATCTTGTTAAAATAGAAAATAAAATTCCGGCACCAATACAAATAATTACTAATACCGGACTCCATACAACATCAATAACTTCCGAAATAATTTTCTCTATACAAGTTATAAATGGCAGGTGCAAATTTAATATAATAAATGGAATGACGGAAGTAATTTGAAAAATCTATTCGAAACAAGGTTAAAGGAATATTTCTAAATTATTGAGATAAGAAAACTGAAGATAATGATAAGGAAATACGGGAAAATATCGGGTGAAATGAAAAATACATTTCACTCGAAATGTTGATATTTGAACGGGTTAATTCGGATGCGAAACACTGATTAATGTAACTAAAATATGATTTTTTTCTAATATTTATATTATTATTCAAAAAATGTTGTACTTTTGACATTGATTTTAATATATCGAAAATGAAAATTTAAAAACAACCAAAATATAAACAATTTAAATTACATCACTATGAAAAAAACTTTGTTATTTATTTTATCAATTATTGTTCTTCTTGGTACCACATCTTGTACTAAACAAAAGAAACAAATCGAAGCATTACAAAATCGTACAGACAGTTTACAAACTGTTGTAAATGCTAAAAATCAACAAATCAATGACCAACAACAAGATATTAATGAATATATCGGATTGATTATTGAAATTCAGAAAACCATTGAATCCATTAAGGAAAAAAGCGGACAGTTGACTGCTCAAACTATGGAACAAAAAGGCGCTACTACTGAAGCTCAAAAAGAACAACTTAAAAAGGATATTAGCGATCTATACGAGATGGTTGAAAACAGTAGAAAACAGGTTAATTCTCTACAAGGTCAATTAAGCAAATCTAAAAAGGAAATTCAAAATCTTACTGCTTTAGTTTCTAATTTAGAAGAACAGCTTAATGCAAGAGACAAAGAAATTGCCGAATTACGCGCATTGGTTGAAAAACAAATCGGCCAAATCAATATTCTTGAAAAAACCGTTACTGAAAAAGACGTACAAATTCAAACCCTTGAAGGTCAGGTTAACGACCATACTATAACTTTAAATACAGCTTGGTATATTATCAGTAACAAAAAAGACCTCAGAGAAAAAGGAATTGTTGACAACAAAGGCAGAGTTATTAAAGAAACCAATTCAAACTTTACTGCAATTGATGTTAGAACAACTACTGAGATTCCGGTTAACTCGAAAAGAATTACTATTTTAAGTGCTCATCCGGCTTCGTCTTACGAACTTGTATCAAAAGACAAAGTTGTAGAAAAGATAATAATTACTAATCCGGCTGCATTCTGGAGTGTTGAGAAGCGTTTGGTAATTCAAATCAAATAAGAAACATTTTTCTTCAGCAAATAATAAAAAAGAGTCACAAGTGGCTCTTTTTTATTATTCGGATATTAAGTTGATATTTAAAAGTGTTTATGGTAGTATCATAAAACCACAAGTAAAAATTATGACAAACAATATTATTCTCGGAGTTCTCGGCGCACAGGAAATAATTTTTATAGCTCTTATTATATTGATTTTTTTCGGAGGAAAGAAAATACCGGAACTTATGAGGGGGTTAGGAAAAGGTGTACGGGAATATAATAAAACTGTCAATAATATTAAGGATCAATTTAATGATATTAATAATGATGTTGTTTCATCGGGGACGAAAACAAAAGAGAATAATCCCGACGAAAAAACCGAAAAAGATGATACCGGGGACATAAAATCATGAAAGAGCTCAGTATATGGCAACATATTGAAGATTTGCGCTGGACAATAGTTCGTTCTGTAATTGTAGTTCTGGTTTTTACAATTGTTGCTTTTATTTTTAAGGATTTTGTTTTCAATTCGATAATTCTTGCTCCCTGCAGTAACGATTTTGTTTCCTATAAAATAATAAACAAAATATTACATGCTTTTTCACCGCAGATTAATATAATGGCTGAAAATATTAGCTTAATCAATATTAATCTTGCCGCACAACTATTCATACATCTTTCAATTTCATTTTATTTAGGATTAATAGCAGCGGTACCTTATATAATTATTGAAATATGGCTTTATGTTTCGCCGGCCTTATATTCAAACGAGAGAAAGCCTGCAGTTACAGGAATAATTTTTTTTGTACTCTTATTCTTCTTGGGTATATTTATAGCTTTCTATATAATTTTTCCAATAACTCTCAGCTTCTTAAGTTCCTATCAAGTAAGTGAGTCGGTTCCTAATCAAATCTCTCTCAATTCCTATATTTCAACATTTCTTTCATTAATATTTATGATAGGATTAGTTTTTGAAATGCCTGTTGTTGCTTATTTCTTCGCAAAAATCGGAGTGTTGAAATCGGCTTTTCTAAAAAAATACAGAAAAGTAGCAATAGTAATAATCCTAATCCTTGCCGCTATAATTACTCCTACTACAGACATTTTTACCATGCTTTTAGTTGCCGTTCCTTTGCAGTTATTGTTCGAATGTAGTGTTTTGGTAGTGAAGAAAGTTGAAAAAGGAAAGGAAAGAAAGGAAAAAGAGGAAAGTGCAAAAACTTGAAACACAAAAAATAAAAAAAGCACACCAAGGGAAAGGGGGTGTTGAGCGTGTTAAATATTTAATTTAACTTTCCCTCGGTGTAACTTAGAACTTTATCTATAAGCAATAAAGCTTATCAATATTCTCTTTATATCTATCAATAACTACATATCGCCTGATATTCAATGGTGACAGAATATTATTATCTATCGTCCATTCATCTGCAATCAATTCAAATTTTTTGATCTGTTCTTCTTCTTTGAAATAAGAATTATATTTATCGATAGTTTTTGCATATCTTTTTAATACTTTGGGATTGTTAACAATATCTTCTATTGTTGAGTATTCTATACTATGTTTTTCGCACCAAGATTTAAGAAAAGAAAAATCGGGATTAATTATCGCAACTGGATATTCCCGATTTTCCCCAACAACAACTATATGTTTTATAAACCTTGATTCGGTAAATTTTAATTCGATAGGCGCCGGATTTATTGTTACTCCCAAAGATGTTGTAAAGAGATTTGCCAAACGACCACGAATAATCACCTGACCTTTATCGGTAATCTCTGCTAAATCACCTGTTTTAAACCATCCGTCCGCATCAATAACCTTCTTTGTTAACTCTTCGTTTTTGTAATAGCCCAACATTACATTATGTCCCCGGCAGAGTAATTCACCGTTTTCAGCAATTTTAATTTCAACTCCGTTCAACGGTAGTCCGACTGTTCCGGCTTCTCTTCCGTCTTTTGCCCTATTACTTACTGCAATTACAGGAGAAGTTTCGGTAAGTCCATAACCTTCGAAAACAGGTATGCCGATAGCGGAGAAAAAAGAAGCAAGTTGTTCTCTGATACTAGCACCACCCGAAACTAAAATATCGAAATTAGTTCCGCCGACCAACTTTCTAAGTCTGGAATATACAATCCTATCGGCAATTTTATATTGAAGGTTATAAATTCTCGATCGCTTACTATCCTCTATTTCATAATTATTTGCCAGATTAATTGCCCATGAATAATTTATCTTTCTTATTCCTTTCAAATTATTACCCCAGTCCAGAATCCTATTATATGCCTCTTCAATAACTCTGGGCACCAATGACATCATCGAAGGTTTAATCCATCTCATCTCTCCGAACAAATGATCTGCATTTCGAACATAATAAACAGACATTCCCAAGTATTGATATAAAAAGACCAAAACTCTTTCATAAGCATGACTTAAAGGGAGATAGCTTAAAGCAATGTTTGATTTAGGATCAGGGATATGTTTTAAGTTAGCAACCTGATTTAAAATATTTGCATGTGAAAGCATAACACCTTTTGGAAAACCTGTTGTTCCCGAAGTATAAATGATTGTAGCACAATCTCCCGATTTAATATTGGTTCGTCTGTTTGCAAGTTCAATCGGATTCTGAAATGTTTCTCCGAAATCCACAAGTTGTTCAAAAGTAGGATATGTACCGTACTGACCTATAGTATAAACCAAATCCACGAAAGGAACATCGCAAAGTATATTTTCGGTTTTGTTAATTATACTCTCAACCTCAACAACAATTAATTTGGTATCGCTATGATTTAATATATAATGGTAATCCTTTTCGGAAATAGCCGGAAAGATAGGAACCGTAATGGCTCCTACCTGCATAATGGCCATATCCAACATATTCCATTCCGGTCTGTTATAACTCACTATAGCAATTTTTTCACCGGGTTTTATTCCGAGTTTAATAAAAGCATAGCTAAGGTTATTTACAATTTCAACATAATCTCGAATACTGTATTTCACCCACTCATTATCTTTTTTCCCGGCAAGCGCAACTTTTTGATTCGGAAAAAGTTCGATGTAACGGGCAAGCAGATCAAATAACCTTGTTTCTTTCATATTCTTGTTGTGATTATTTTTTCTTTTTTACTATTTCTGAATCGGTAATTTATCATTATCAATAAGAGCAAAAGACAGATTTCCTTTAACACATAGTTCGCCTTCTACCCTTGCTTCGGCTTCAACGAAGAAAATAAGCGCTCTTTGGTCGGTTATTCTTGCGGTAATCACAACATTATCGCCCGGTTTTACCTGTCTTTTGAAACGCACTTTATCAATTCCTGCATAAAAAGGAGTACGGCCAATAAGATGATCACCGATGAGTAAGCAGCAAGATTGTGCCATTATTTCACACAAAATTACACCGGGAACAACCGGATTGCCCGGAAAATGTCCTTTTAAGAAAAACTCTTCGCCGGTAACATAATAATTTGCAGTAGCAATTCCATTTTCAATAACAACGTTATCAACCAACAACATAGGTTCTCTATGTGGGATGTAGGTTTTAATTTCTTCTCTATCCATTATTTATTTTTTAATTTTCTAACTGTTAAACTTGCATTATGTCCGCCAAATCCGAGAGAATTTGAAAGACCAATTGTAACATCAGCCTCTACGGCTTTTCCTGGAACATAATTAAGATCGCATTCCGGGTCAGCCTCTTTCAAGCCGATAGTCGGAGGAACAATTCCGTTTTCCAATGTTAATACGGTTGCTATTAATTCCACAGCACCGGCAGCGCCGAGCATATGACCTATCATTGATTTATTTGACGAAATCAAAGCATTGTATGCTTGCTTCTCACCTATCGCAATTTTAATAGCAAGAGTTTCAGATTTGTCATTTAACGGAGTACTTGTTCCGTGAGCATTAATATAAAGTAAATCCTTATCATTGAAACCTGCTTCATCGAGAGCCATTTTCATTGCACGAGCAGCTCCGCTTCCATCCGGTCTTGGGGCTGTAAGATGGTGAGCATCGCAAGTATGACCGTAACCTGTAATTTCGCCATAAATTTTAGCATTTCTTTTAACAGCGTGTTCGTATTCTTCAAGAATAACGACACCTGCGCCTTCGCCAAGAACAAAACCGCTTCTGCGTTTATCAAAAGGCATAGAAGCACTTTTGGGATCTTCATTTTTTGTCAGAGCTTTACTATTAGCAAATCCGCCTATCGTAATCGGTTCAATAGCCGCTTCGGTACCTCCTGCAATAATTGCATCGGCAAAACCGTATTGAATAGCGCGATAAGCCTCGCCTATAGCATTTGTTCCTGTAGCACAGGCTGTAACAACCGGCAAACATGGACCTTGAGCATTGAATGCAATTGCCACATTACCGCCTGCCATATTTGATATCATCATAGGTACAAAAAGCGGGGAAACCCATTGTACACCCTCTTTCATCATTTTTTCTGTTTCATTTACGAAAGTTTTAATACCGCCAACTCCCGAACCAATGTAAACACCTAATCTTTCGGGTTCTATCTCGAGTTTACTGTCGTCCATAGCCTGTTTTGCCGCAGCAAGAGCGTATTGAGCAAACAAATCGGTACGTCTTACCGTTGAACTATCAATTCCGAAATCGGCAGGATTAAAATTTTTGACTTCGGCAGCAATTTTAACCGGTAAATCTTCAGAAGGTATAGACTTAATAAAATCAATACCGCAAACACCGTTTTTCAGGTTATTCCAAAAAGTTTCAACATCGTTACCAATAGGCGAAACAACGCCCATACCTGTAATTACAACTCTTTTCATATTATTACTCATTATTTTTTAAATTCATAAATTTATTACTATATCAATGGCAGCTAATTTCGAAGTCAAAACAGTACTTCCGAAATTCCGCTACCTCTTTCTTTACCACTTAATAACACAGGCTCCGGTTGTGAACCCTGCGCCAAAGGCGCTGAAAACCAGAGTTTCACCTTCGTGTAATTTACCCGACCTTTTCATTTCATCTAAAAGTAAAGGTATTGTTGCAGAAGATGTGTTCCCGTAATGTTCAATATTATGCGGGAATTTTTCTTCCGGTTGATTAAGTTTTATTCTGATAGTATCTATTATTCTGATATTTGCTTGATGAAGAATGAACTTATCTATATCATCAGCAGTCAGATTTGCCTTTTTAAGTACGGCTTTAATATCTGAAACCGAAGAGGAGATAGCAAGTTTGTAAACATCACGACCATTCATTACCAGCGGAGCGTCACCTTCGGACTTCTGATTGAAAGGGGTTGGCTCTAAAGCTCTTTGATAATATAACGGTTCAACCTTACAAGTAGTTGTAAGATGAGTTGCCTTAAGATTATCACCACGGCTTACAACAACAGCAGCGGCAGCATCGGCAAACAAAATACATGTATCACGTTCATTCCAATTGGTATAGCGGGAAGGTTCTTCGGCACAGATTATCAGAATATTGTTAACATTCTCTTTTGCACAAAAATAAGATTCCGCAATATCCAACGCATAAATAAATCCCGTACAGGCAGCATTAATATCAATTGTAGGACAACTCGCTCCTATTTCGCCTTGCAGAATACAACTTAGACCCGGAGTTACATAATTATTTGCCACATTAGAACAAATAATAAAATCCAAATCCGCAACTGTAATGCCCGCATCTTCAATTGCTCTATTTGATGCAATAGTTGATAATTCCGTAAGATCTTCCGTTGAAAGCAGGCGTCTTTCTTTGATACCGGTGCGTGATTGTATCCATTCGTCGCTTGTGTCCAAGAACTTAGTGAGCATATCATTAGTAACGACTAATTTAGGTACCGCACTGCCTGTTCCGATGATTTTCATAGTTATTATTTTTTATTATTATTAAAATCAAGAATTTTGTCTTAAAACTTTTGCAAAGAAAAAATAAAAGAATCAACTAAAAAAAAAAATGTGGTTTCTAATGATAAAAATAGGTAAAACTTCAATTTGTGGGACAAAAATTGGTTTTTTGGGGCGAAATGATAATTTTATTCGAGGTGAAATTGATAATAAATAGTTATTTGTGGCGAAATTATATAAAAATTCCGATTCAGGATTTATTACTCTTTACTAAACAATAAATCCTGAACCGGAAAGTTAGAACCCAAATATTACCTTACAATAGTCAATTCATCTATTAAGTTTTGAGCTTTACCTAATTTTTCTATTACAAATAGAATAAAACGTGCGTCAACCGATATTGTTCTTTGAACTTTCTGTTCAAAAGAAATGTCGCCACTCATTGCTTCCCAATTACCATCGAAAGCCAAACCAATCAAATTACCTTCACCGTCGAGGACGGGACTACCGGAATTACCGCCTGTAATATCGTTCGTGGAAATAAAATTAACTATCATTTCGCCATCATCAGCATATTCGCCGTAGTCTTTCGTATTAAATAATTCTATTAAATCATCAGGCAATCCGAACTCCCAGTTATTAGGAATATATTTCTCCATCACACCTTCCATAGTTGTTTCAAAATTATATGTAACCGCATCCGCAGGTTGATAAGAGGCTATGTTTCCATAAGTTAACCTCATTGTAAAATTAGCATCGGGATAAAAATTTCTTTCAGGATACATTTCCATTAATGCTTGCATATATAAACGCGAAGCCTTATTTTCAATTATATCGCTTTGTTCGGTCAAATTCAGAAGGTTTATATAAGATTCTCTTATGCTGACTAAAATAGCAAATAAAGGATCTTTATCCAAACTTTTCGGTTTTTCAAACCAATTGTTCAAACGTTCAGGCGAAGTAAAAACGGATTTTTCAAAGGCATTATTAATATATTTAGTGAAATCTCCATTGTTTTTATCACCAATTTTTAAAATCAATTCGGGAAGAAATTCCCTTGGTATATCCTGATAAAATAAATTTAATAGTGCTATGCTTGCATCTTTATCCAAATCGGCATTATAATTTTTGAAAAAGTTTTCCGAAGCGGGGCGCAAGCGGTCAACTGTATTTTTATAATCACTGTTATTTTCTTTAAGAAGGTCATTCAATTTGATGTAATTCATTGAATAAGAGATGGCTTCACCGCCTCTGAGACCGGCTTCGACATGATAAGTAATTGCCGATTGATATTTTGACATCACATCATATCTTTCTTGAAAATCCTTTAATACATTACTGTATTTTGCTTTACGTTTAGCATCTTGATTTATCCATTTTGTAAAATCTGCTTCCATTGTTTCTTTCTTTTCTACAACCTTATTACGTTTAAGTTGCTTAACCTGACCGATAAAGTATTTCCAATAATTACTAACACTTGCCTGTTTCGAAGCATATTGAATGAAAACTTCAGGATCTGCATCCATGTGCGCACGGTAAACATCCAACTTTGTTGTACGGCATTTTACTAATGACGGACCTTGATGCTCGATAATAAGTTTCACATTTTGAGAAGATGAATATCTGTCGGTAGAACCCGGATATCCGAGAATCATTGCATAATCGCCTTCATCAACTCCTTTTAAAGAGATAGGAAGATAGTATTTTGATTGCATAGGAATATTATTTTCCGAGTAAGTTGCGGGCGAACCGTCGGGAGCCGTATATACGCGGAAAATCATAAAATCGCCTTTATGTCGGGGCCAGGTCCAATTATCTGTATCGGCACCATATTTTCCTATTCCCCACGGCGGACAAGCTACCAGACGAACATCTTCATAAACATCATATTCAAACAAAATATATTGATTACCATGATAAAACGGAATAATCTGAACACGAATGTTTTTATCGCCTTTTCTTTCATTAACAGTGTTCTTAATCGTTTCTGAGATTTTTTTGTTACGAGTTTCTTCATTCATATCATCATTGATGTTTTCTAAAACAATATTTGTAACATCTTCAACATAAGACAAGAAAGACACTCTCAGACCGGGATTTGAAAGTTCTTCTTTCAAATCATAAGCCCAGAAACCATCGTTAAGATAATCATTTTCTAAAGACGAATGTGCCTGAACCTGACCGATTCCGCAGTGATGGTTAGTAAGAAGCAATCCGTTCGGAGAAATAAGTTCTCCGGTACAGCCACCACCAAATTGAACAATGGCATCCTTTAAACTTGGCTTATTTAAATCGAAAATTTGATCAGCCGTAAGTTTACAACCTAATGCCTGCATTTCGGCGAGGTTCTGTCCGTTAAGCATATAAGGCAACCACATGCCTTCATCAGCTTTTAAAGCATTAAACGACAATAATAGTATCGCCGAAATTGTTAGTAAAATTTTTTTCATATCAATATAAGATTAAAATTCAGAATTTATTGAAGTTGTAATTATAATCGCATATCCTCAAACTATATTTATTGAATAAGGATATGCCGTTACGGCTTGAAATAATCTTGTTAATTCTAATAAGTTTTTCAGGAAAAGATTCTATAGAACTCAACATCATTGCTGCAACATTATATAAATTATAATCTACAAAAGTAAGAATCATTGAAATATAAAAAGCATCTTTTATGAAGTTTTTATAAACAGTTCTTGAAATTTCTTTAAATAAAATTTCTTTATCATTTGACTATAACTATATTAAATATCTGTGATTATTTTAGTAAAACTATTTCAGGACGACGTACTTTCTCACAAATTGCTTATTCTTATTATGTACAACAAGCATATATATTCCATTTGTCAGATTTTGTACAGAATACTTGTAGCGATAAATATTATCCGAAACATTGATATTCTCCGAATGAAGTTTTTTGCCGTTATTATCATAAATCTCAATCTTGACTTCACTTTCTAAGTTTATCAATTCTATCGTCAATTCATTACTTACCGGATTCGGATATAATTTGACTTCTGAATTATCTTCATATTCATCAATACCATAATAACTTGTAATAATAATCTCTCGCCCATCACTTTCACATCCGTTGAGAAAAGCTTTGACTTTTAATACCGCTTCTCCGGTATTTAAAACATAAACCGTACATCTCGGAGAATTATTTTGAACTATATACCAACCATCGCTGATGATAGTCCATTCATAAGTGTAATTTTGATTGTTCGGAGAAACCTCATATTCACAAATTTTTGCCCCGTTGCCCTCTTTTATTATTATTTCATTGGCGCCGTTAATGTAATTAATTTCCGGAATCGGTTTTATGATAATATTCTTTGTTACAATACTATCACATCCATAAAAGCTTTGAAAAATTTCCGTTTGTTCGCCGCTTTCGGTATAAATTTTATCTGCCCAATAATAGGCACCACAACTTTCAACATTGTCAAAATAATGCATATATTTCTTATGAATTGTGATTGTGTTCGTTACAACACTATCACAACCTGTTAGTTGACTCTCAAAAGTTTGTTGATAAACACCGCTGGTGTAATATGTCTGACCACCCCAAGTATAACTGTAACAGGCTTCAGCAATTGTATCTTTGTAATGTTTATCCAAAATTGTTAATACTAAATGTACGATACTATCGCAATTATTTGTTGCAACTAACGTCTTTGTATAAACACCGCTTTGGATGTAAAGATCGCCTTCCCAATAATACTCATTGCAAACTTCCTGCAGGTCATCAACTTCATATTCTTCTACTATTGTTACATTATGAATCTCAGTACTGTCGCAATTGCTTTGTGTAATGAAAGTTTCTTGGTAGGTACCACTCTCAGTATAAATATTGCCGTTCCATTCATAAAATCCGCAATTTATTATCTCTCTCATAATGCTGTATCCCGGATTAACCTGCAATTCCAACCGTATAATGCTGTCACAAAAATATTGATTTACATAAACCTGGTCTTCTGTTATTAGTCCTACTAAATTTTCAGTATCAATGTAAAAACCATGATTATCGTATATCTCGCCTTGGCATATTTTATCTTGAATAATTACTAATTCTCGCGGATTTATTTGCAAAAACAATTCAACAATACTGTCACAGAGATAGGCACTTACAAACTGCTGACTCTCAGTATATGTTTGCCCGCCCAAACCTTCCGTACTTACTTCAAATCCATTTTCATTGTATATCTCACCTTCGCAGACTATAGCTTCTATCGGAGTATAAACATAATCGGAGATTGTTAAATTCAATATTAAAATACTGTCGCAATCGTATTCTTGAGTATAGTAATGTCTTTCGTAAATTCCACTCTGATTATAAGTTTGTCCTTGCCAGAAGTATGGAACACAAGTTTGAACTGTTTCGTGTAAGTAATATTCCGGATAAATCGTAAGATTTTTCCTTACAACGCTATCGCACCCATGTTGATTCGAAAGTATTTGTTCATATAATCCGGTTTCTGTATAAATTATACCGTTCCATTCATACTCCCCACAAAATGTTACATTTTCTACCGTATAAATTATCTCAGGGGGATAAATCGTGATTGTCTTTATTACAATACTGTCACAATCATGCTCGTTTTTAAAACTTTGAGAGTACACACCATTCTCTGTGTAAATTATACCGTTCCAATCATACTGACCGCAACCGAAATCATCTTCATAGTAGAATTCTATTTCCGGATAAATCGTTAACTCGATTGTTATTATGCTGTCACAATTATTCTGCGCTATAAATGTCCTTGTGTAAATACCGTTCTGAGTGTATAAAATACCATATATTTCAATGGCGCCACAACTTTCGTAAATTTCGGTATGTTCGTAGGCAGGAAGTATTGCAAAATTTAATGTTACTGTGCTGTCACAGCCGAATCTATTTGTGAAGGTTTGAATGTAAATACCGCTTTCCTCTAAAAGTTGATTACCCCACTGATAATTGCCGCAATGAGTATAGCTCGCTGTGTTTGTTTCAGGATGTGTAATAGTAAGGTTTAAAGTTGTAATACTATCGCAACCGTAAGATTGGGTGGAGGAAACGTGTTCAAAAGTATAAGTGCCGATTAGTTCTTCCGTGTTGATTGAAAATCCATGTTTGTTATACTCAAAACCTTGACAAATACTGTCGTTGATATGTGTGTCATAACTGTTGTGAATGGTAATATTCATCACAACAATACTGTCACAACCATTATATTTTTCGTAAGTTTTAAAATATTCACCACTTTGAGTATAAATATCTCCATCCCAATAATATTCATCACAAGATTGACCGCTCTCGTAACTATATTCGGGAGTACCGTTCATACTTAGTGTTAATGTAACGATACTATCACAACCCGTAAGTTTACTTGTTAGATTTTGAGTATAAACTCCACCTTCGGTATATCCAACATTATTCCAATTGTAAACATAACAACCTACATCAGTGATTTCAACACTGTCTATAGGAGTTACATATATATCCAAACTAACAATACTGTCACAACCGTAAATATCGGTGAAAACTTTGGTGTAGTTATCACTAATTGTGTAAGTCTGTCCAGCCCAAACTACTTCCCCACAACCATAAAGTGCGCCCATATGATATTCAGTACTCCTTAAATCCAAGTTTAATTCCCTGATGCTATCACAACCGTAAATATCCTGATAAATCTTCCTGTAGATACCGCTTTGGATGTAAAGTTCGCCTTCCCAATAATATTGATAGCAATCTATAACATTTTGTCTGTAGACTTCACCCGGATTTATAAATAAATTCAAGACCGCAATACTGTCACAACCGTATTGAGTTTTGAACTCTTTGATATATAATCCGCTTTGAGTATAAATTTCGCCGTTCCATTCATAATTGCCGCATATGTGAACTTGTTCAAATGTATCATGAACCGGGTTAACCGTTAAATGTAAAGTCACAATACTGTCACAGCCGTTTTGTGCTTTAAATGTTTGCCTGTAAGTACCGCTTTCGGTATATCTTTGATAATTCCATGTGTAGCTGCCGCAGACTTCTTCCCAGAACTGTTCGGCTTTCATCGGATTGATATGTAAGTCCAGCGACACAATACTGTCGCAGCCGTATTCATCCTGTAAAATTTGAGTATAAATCCCACTATTGTTGTACACATTGCCATTCCAAACATAGGACACACATGCAGTATCATATAAGAAATGGATTTCGTTATTCCTGATTGTCAGATGAAGCATTACCAGACTATCGCAACCGTGTTGGTCTGTTAACATTTTCGGATAAATACCGGTTTTAGTGTAGGTTTGGCCGTACCACTCATAGCTTTCACAAGCAACTTTGCCAATATTATATATTTGAGGTTGGTAAATAGTAAGTGTTAAAATGACAACACTGTCACAACCATTTTGGGTATTAAATGTTTGCTGATATATACCACTTTGGGTATATTCTCTTTCGTTCCAGATATATTTCCCACAAGCCTCATCAAATATGTTCTCAAATATATTATTGTTAATTATCAAGTCTAATGTTACAATACTGTCGCAACCATTTATATCTTTAAAACTTTGTTGGTAAATTCCGCTTTGGGTATAAACTTGATTGTTCCAAATGTAGGTACCACAACTTTCATCTTCGATATCAATTTCCTGTTTACTTAAAAGTGTCAATGTCAGATAAACCAAGCTGTCACAGCCATGTGAATCGATAAATGTTTGGTGATATAAATTCGTACCTAAAGATGTGTATGTTTGTCCCGCCCATGTATAGCTTTCGCAGGTGGAAACTTCATCATAAAAAATTTCCGTATTACGGATACTGATATCCATGTAAACAGTGCTGTCGCAATTGTGGATATCCGTATATGACTTAGAATATATTCCGCTTGATGTATAGATTGTTCCGTCCCAATCGTAACTATTGCAACCAATACCTTCCAAGTAAGTGTCTGTATCATTATGAATTGTCAAATACATTGTTACAGTACTGTCGCAATTGTCGGCAGTTTTTAAAATCTGAACATATTGCCCACTGCGGTCATATTCTATGCCATTCCATAAATAGTTGTCGCAAGACTCTTGAGTAAAGCTATCTGTTGCTGTGTTATACATTGTAAGATCTAATGTTACTATGCTGTCGCAACCGTTGATATCTTCAAACACTTGTTGGTAAATGCCACTTTTAGTATAATTATTTGTTCCCCAAAAATATCTGTCGCAGCCGTAATCGCTTATTATTATACTTTGTGGTTGATGAACGGTTAAATTCATTGTAACAATGCTGTCACAGCCTTTTTCATCAATAAAACCTTGTGAATAGATGCCGCTTACGGGATAAATTTGCCCGTTCCAATTGTATTCTCCGCAGGATGTTTGTTCAATTTCTCCGGAATAGGAATCGTAGAGAATAAGGCGTAAATATTCTATGCTATCGCAGCCGTATGTAGTCTGAAAAACTTTTGAATAAACTCCCGACTGAGTATAAGTATCGCCGTACCATATATAATTTTCGCAGGTTTCAACATCTATACTGTTGATCGGCTGAGGATGGATTGTCAAATCCAAGTTGACAACACTATCACAACCATATTGAGTTTTTAGGTTTTTAGTATAGAGGCCGCTCTCGGTTAAGTAAGTACCTCCCCAATAATATCTCCCGCAAGCTTGTTCCTGAAAAGTTTGAGAAGAACTTTTATGTATGGTCAGATTTAAAGTTAACACACTATCACAACCGTTAGTTGTTTGCAAAGTGTGTTCATATGCACCAGATTCCGTATAAGTTTGTCCGTACCAAGTATAGCTGTCGCAAACTTGACGTGTAATGCCGGTGGTTGTAGAATAATGTAAAAATAAATCTAAAGTAATAATGCTATCGCAACCTTGATTCATCGGCACTAAATGAGTATATCGTCCGGGAGAAGTTAAGGTTTGACCATAAAAATCATAGCTGTCGCAAGCACGGGTGTTGATATAACGGGCGGGAGCATCTAATACGGTAATTGAGACTGTTACAATACTATCACAATTATATTGATTACTACCGGAATATATTACTAAAGTATCATTTTCAGGATAAAAAGAGAAACCATACTTATTATATAATTCGCCTTTACATACGGTATCTTCAACATATAAAGCAAGTCCTTCGGTAATCTCAAAATTTGCACTCAAATAAGTAGTATCAATAACAAGGTACGGACTTAATGTTCGTACCATCATATCTACTGTATAATTTCCGCTTTGAGTGTAAGTATGATAAATAGTATCCCCTACATATGATGTACCGTCTCCCATATTCCAGCAAACATCAACATATTCATCCAACAAGACTTCTGCTCTAAATTCTATCGGTGTATTTATACAATAAGACTGTGTTGAGGAAATCTCGTAACTCAACACATCATCAATATACATAACGAAAATTTTACCTCCGAAAGAGCAAATAAACCCATAATTACTATATCTTGACAAAATATTTCCCACAATTCCACCTTGACTGGTAATCCTATGAACCTCATTGTTTGATAAAATTGTATAACCATAAGAGTATTTGGAATCTAAATACAGAAAGTTCGTATTACTAACATTTATTCCATTTACTTTTATGCTTGGGATATCCTCAGTAAGTGCAATAAAAGTAAAATAAAACAAATAATTGGATCTATGATCCGGGCTGGTGATAATAAAATCAGTGTGTGCTTGATCCAACGGCGCCGTCTTAGTTATAGAAGACGAAGTTGTAAAAGTAGTATGAAGTGTTATAGGTTTATCTGCATGAAATTCCATTGCTTCAGGCCAAAAGAAACCACTTTCGGATTCTCCTTTATTTAAATTGTAAGAATACCCATTAGCATAGGTAATATATGTATTATCATAAAACCTATAGCGGTAAGATAATACTCAGTGCTACTGTTATTAACCATTATAGCTGATGCCTGCTTCCCGCAGTACTTGATAGGTATAGCCTGGTCATAAGTGTGAGAGGCAAGCAAATTATAATTTGGATTATTTAGTCTTTCCTTTTCATAGGTTGCAGAGTTACCCTGAAACACCGCAACTTGACCTCCTTGAACAACTTCTACCCAGGAACCGGATAAACCAATTGTGTATTCAGGGAACTGACTTGAACTAGGAGGATGTTCGGCGCCAATCATATATACTTGACCTCGATTCAAAGTAACCTCAAACGGCAAATCTTTAAACTGGCCGGTATTTGTATCTAATTTAGAAGTAATCTTAATACGTGTATTGTCCGTAGTCGCAACAATAGCGAATTGAGCGGCATAAACATCACCACAATCGTCAATATAATATCTAGTTCCGACTGTAGTTATAGAATAATCTTTTCCTAAACATCTTATCGGAAGCACCAATGTTGCATCAAAAGAATTTTCTGCTTGATTTGAAGCATACACACAAATATTCTTTTCCGCTGTTATCAGCATGCCTGTATTCATTATAGTACCATATTCATCTGTATAAAACTGGGAATATGGTACCTCTAGTAATGTACGTGTCATTGCAGGCACAACAACGGTATTTGTGTATCCTGTAGTAGGATTAGAAATTGTTGCAGTAGTAACCTCTCTAGCAATAATTGTTAGTTGTAATTTATCATTATCATTGGGGACGGCAGTACAAGCCCTTTTTCCATTCTTCATGAAAGTTACCCAAAATTCCTTACCTTCAGTTGATGGAGATGTATTTTGACAGTATATTTGTGGACTTAACGCGGAAAGCATTAAAATTAAAAATAGTATTTTAATCTTATTTTCCATGACAGGAATTTTTAAACTTATCTCATTCGAATTAAATTACACATTGGTAAGACAAATGTTTGCAAATATATTAAATTTTATTAAAATAAAAAAAATTCAAATAATTAATTATTGCTCTTCTATTATATAAAACATATCCAGAATAATAGAGACTGTAAAAAATCGGTAGTTTTTATGATTATTTTTGATTTTTACATTTTCAGTTAACTTACCTGATATCGAAATGTTTTGTTGTTTAAACTCTATATGGAAACTGTTTTTTAGCAAAGATGATACATATATTGTATTTTACCAAATTTATACATTAGGTTTCAATAGACTTTATCTGGAAATGTTAATAAATACAATCTGTCTTTCCGATAAATGTATAGCAGAAAAATAATTAAATCTGGCATTAGAATAAACCACATTATGCTTAAATGACTTATCATTATTTCTTCAAATTGACGATAATCTATTTTATAGCACTGAATTTTGTGAAAAAATTTATTTAAGATATAAATTATTTAGTATAAAATATATGAATATAAAAATCATGCGGCAATTCTATAAATCTTTTGGCTTATATTTATTATCGATTTAATCTCTATACTAAAATCTTTCATTTTTCAATTTTTACTATATTTGCAAGCCAAAGAGCTTTTTGATTTTTTGAGGTGAAGAAAAAATTTCAACATATTAAAATTATATCCGCATTAATTCTTTTAGTGCTTTCATCTTTCAATTCTTATGCCCAGTTTTACAATGGCTCTAATATGACTTTCGGTAAAAGGAAAGTACAATATAAAAACTTTAAGTGGAATTATTACGATCATTCTAATTATCAAATTTATTTTTATCAGAACGGGCAGAATTTGGCAATTTTTACTCATCAAGTATTGAAAGATTATTTACCTCAGCTTGAGAAAGATTTTAATACTCAGATGCCGAGTAATATCCAATTTATAATTTTTAATACTCTCGGCGATTTAAAGCAAAGTAATCTCGGATCTCTTGCAAATACGAGTTATAACACTGGTGGAATTGCTCATATTATCGACCGGAAAGTTTTTATGTATTTTAATGGCGATATTGCGGAATTTGAGAAACAAGTTAGGGCGGGAGCCTGTAAATTAGTTATACAAAATGCATTGGGCGGCAATAGGCTACGAGATAGGGTAAGTATTACTGATGATATTAATGAAAATGATTGGTTCGTTGACGGATTGGTTTCTTATTATTCCGATAATTGGAACACAAAAATGGATGACGATTTTAAAAAAGTGTTTTTCAGCGGCAATATTAAAAAACTTAAACATGTTCAAGGCGAATATTCGGTAATTATCGGGCATTCCGTTTGGAAATTTATTGCTGATAAATTCGGCAAGAATGCTATAAAAGAAATTGTTAGATATGCCCGTAGGTTAGACAATCCTTATGATGCTTTTAAGGTGGTTCTTAGTATCAATTTTAAGGAATTGGAAAAGGAATGGCGAAAATATTATGAAGAATATTATACTGATTATAAAGAAGATAATATAGAAAAACAAGATATACTTCTATCCAATAAAAGAAAAAAACATCTTATTTATAATAATATCAATTTCAGTTCCGACGGAAAATATATCACATATACTACTAACGAAATGGGATTGAAGAAGTTATATATTAAAGATCTGGAAACCGGCGATTTGAAACGTGTTTACAAAACAGGCTACAGATCTAATACAAAGATGGACAATACTTTTCCAGTTTTAGCTTGGCATCCTACCCGACCGATTTTGGCTGTAGCCGTAGAAGAAAAAGGTAGCGTTAAACTTTTTTTCTACACTATTTCGGATAATAATAAAAAGAATTGGTTATTTCTTCAGAATCAGCAATTTTCAAGTCTGGGATTTCAGAAAGTTTTGGATATGAATTATTCTTTTGACGGTGCATATATAATATTCTCAGCCGTAAAAGACGGTCAAACCGATCTTTTCCTTTGGAATATAGTTTCCGGAGTTTCGGTTAATCTGACTAATGATATTTTCAACGATTTTAATCCTGTATTTCTTAATAATCAGGGTGATATATTATTTTCTTCTAATAGGGGAAATGATCTTATAAATTTAAATCCTAATAATGATCTCTTTAGGATGAATGTTTTTCAGCCGGAAAAGGTAACGCGAATGACTAATACCACCAATGCCGATGAAATCATGCCTCAATGGATTCATAATAATTTGGTAACGTACATTTCGGATAAAAACGGGATATACAATATGTACCTCGGTGAATTCGACAGTATTATCAGCTTTGTAGATACAATTACTCATTATAACTATTTTCTTAAAACAAAAAGTATTACAGATTATAATAGTAATATTGTTGATTATGATGTTAAGAATAATACTGCCATTGAAATATTAAGTAATTACAACACATCTTTAATAAGTAAGAAAACTATACCGGCACTCAGCAGTATTAATGACGGTTCCGGTATTGAAACCAAACTTGATAATACATATTATCGCAGCAGGCAATATATTGCAGATTCTCTGACAAATGCTGTGCCTCAAAAGAAAGAGGTTCGACAATTTAAGGATGTGTTAAGTAAGGATTTACGACGAGAGTTCCCTACGAAATATGTTTCCGAAATGGACCCGAGCACTCCCGACAGCGTCTGGGAACAGATTATTATAACTCATTATGAGGAAATTTCCGAAGAATTGAAAGAAGATGATTTTGCTCCCGATAAATGGAAAAATTATTATGTGGAGTTCTTTATCAATGATTTAATTACACAGTTGGATTTTTCTTCCATGAATTATTCCTATCAGCAATTTTCCGGAGGAAGTAATCCTATTTATCTTTATTCCGGATTTAATATTCTGCTTGGGACCGGCTTAACCGATTTGATGGAGGATTATCGCATTACAGGAGCATTTAGTTTGTCTAATGATCTTGTAAATAATGAATATGCCATTTCTTTTTCTAACTTGAAAAAAAGATTGGATAAAGAGTTTATCTTTCATCGCAATACAGATTATACATACAATTCATCCGAAATCGCCAAACTTCGTACCCATGAATTTATGTATAAACTTACCTGGCCGTTTACAGACTATTTACATGTAAGCGGAACTGCAATCTTGCGTAATAATAAAACAGTAGATATTACTTTAGGAAGTCTTGAATCAATTGCTGAGCCCATTAAAAACACAAATTGGCTCGGATTTAAGGGAGAATTAACTTTTGACAATACATATCAGCTTTCTCAGAATATTTTGTTGGGAACACGTTTCAAAATATTTGGGGAATATAGTCAAATGATTGTTAAAGAGAATAGAAACATGGTAGTTTTAGGTTTTGATTTCAGAAATTACCAAAGAATTCACAGGCAGATGATTTTTGCTTGGCGAATTGCCGGCAGTACCTCTTTCGGTACAGACAGATTGATTTATTACATGGGAGGTGTTGATAATTGGATTGTACCGAGATATAATTATGATAATCAAGTTAGTGATGAAATAAATTACGCGTATCAAACTTTAGCAACAAACATGCGCGGATTCAGTCAAAATACCAGAAACGGCCCGAATTTCATAGTTCTGAATACTGAAATAAGGCTTCCTGTTTTCAGATATTTTGCAAACAGGCCTTTAAGTTCGAAATTTTTGAATTCAATACAATTGGTAGGTTTTGCCGATTTAGGAACTGCATGGAACGGATTAAGTCCGTATAGCGATGAGAATGCTTTATACCGTAAAAAATATTACGCTAATCCAATGCTAATTGAGGTCATAAATTATAAAGAGCCTTTTGTCCTGGGATACGGTTTAGGATTAAGATTTTCTTTATTCGGTTATTTTGTTCGTATAGATTACGGATGGGGATTAGAAGACTGGAAGATAGCGGATAAAGGATGGCATATTTCCTTTAATCTTGATTTTTAAATTCACATTTACATACTTACATCAACATACTTTATTCCACTTCAAACTGATTATTATTATTTGCATTACGCATATTTCTCACTTGAGTATTTCCACCTTCAATCAAACTTAAATCTATAGGTTTATTGGTTTTCCAGTAGCCGCCGGTAAAATCGGGAACATCAATAGAGTTTGATTTATTTGCAACCGACCATTCGCTCAAAGGAGCTATTGCACTCCAAAGTGCCGCATCATATACATCTTGATCTAAAGGTAGTCCGTTACGCAAACAATCAACCAAACGCCAATCCATGAGAAAATCCATTCCGCCATGTCCTCCTACTTTCTTTGCCAATTCACCTATCTTCTTAACAATATCTAAGGTATATTTTTCTTCAATTTCTTTAAATTCATCATCCTTAATCCAGGAATGCCCCTTTGAAATTTTCGGCGGATAAGGCCATTTCTGTGCCATCGCATCGGTACCCATAACAAGATGAATTCTGGAATATGGTCTTTCGGATGTAACATCATGCTGTATCATCATGGTTTTCCCGGATTTTGTACGAATACAGGTAGTATTAATATTTCCTCTATAGTTTTTTCCTGCATAAGGTAAATAAAAAGGATCTTCAGCCGCTAATTTATCAGCCATCTTTCTCATTTGGAAATCATTACTCGACATTGAATTTAGGTAATCCATTCTATCGCCCCGATTGATGTTCATTATCTGGCAAATGGGACCGAGACCGTGAGTCGGATATAGATTACCGTTACGTGCGGCATTTTCTTTCAATCGCCACATATCCGTATAACCATAATCATATTGCTCGTCATCAATAGGCTTGTTAAAATTCATATCCATTAACTGATGAAGATAAGCTCCTTCGCCGTGTACTATTTCCCCGAAAAAACCTTGACGAGCCATATTCAGCGTGAGTAATTCGAAGAAATCGTAGCAACAATTCTCGAGCATCATACAATGTTTTCTTGTGCGTTCCGATGTTTCCACAAGCTGCCAGCATTCATCCAGAGTTGTTGCGGCCGGAACTTCTATTGCAACGTGTTTACCGTGTTCCATGGCATACAAAGCAATTGGAGTATGTGTTTCCCAATCTGTACAGATATACACTAAATCAACATTTTCATCCTCACAAAGAGCTTTCCAGGAATCTTCTTTTCCCCAAAACTCTGCCGCTTTGGGCAATCCTGTTTTCAATAATACTTTTTGAGAACCATCAACAGCAACCTGGCGTTTATCGCATAAAGCCGTTATTGCCGTACCGTCAATATGTGTGAAACGAGTTACTGCCGAACCGCCTCTATCGCCCAAACCTATAAATCCTACTCTAACAGTATCCAATTTAGGAGCGCGATAGCCGCACATATTCATTGATCGTAAATTTCCCAAAGGAGAATCCGAAAAATTAAAAATATCACCTGTTTTAGAATACAAAAATTTTCCGAACAGAATATTAGCAGTTAGAACTCCGGTACCTGCTGCGGTATATTTCAAAAATTCTCTGCGAGATGTTTTCATAGAATATTATTATTTAGAATAATGCAAAAATATTAAAGTATAAAGAATTATTAATTGATAACAACAGTTAGATTAGATCAAATCACCAAATTTCAATCACTTCCTCAACGTCCCACTTACCGATAACAGTTACGTTTTTAGGATAAATTATTTTTTCGGGTTGATATCTACCGGAATAATTTCCTGTTGTCCATTTACCATTATCATCAATATCATAAACTATCCTCAAGGAATACTCTCCCGGCACCAGCATCTTAAACATCAAAGTCACACTGTCATTTTCGTGTAAAGTAAATCTTTCATAAGCAACAACAGCTTTCTTTCCGTCCATCAATTCAATGAAGAAAGTATTGCAGTTGGGAATCGTATCAATCGGTAAATAAATCTTTGTCTTATTAATCGCTTTTTTTTCATCATGATGATCATGATCGCAATTATGACCATGATCATGGTCATAATGTAAAGAATCTTGTTGCAGTTCCGTATTCATTATTTCGAGTTCATAACTCAAAGTATCAGGAACCTGAATTTTTGGTTCAATATATAAAGAATCGGAAATATCTATTATCGAATCTTCTATAAATACCGAATCCGACTCGGAATTTGGAACCTGAACCCTGAAAACTTTTTTAAACTTCAGAATCAGATTTCCAAATGCATTTTCATCAACAACACTAAACTGCGAATTTATTTTTTTATTGTAATTTTCATTGATATCAAGAAAGGCCGAATCAGGAATGAAAAGCTGATATTTCTTTTCAATATCAAGATTCAAATCAATCTTTGCCGAAATATTTTCAGGTTCAAGCAAATGCATTCTTACAAAAGTTGTATCGAAAATAGTATCAATATTTGTCACAACTTTCAAGGTATCGCATAAAACTTCCTTTATGAAATTATTAAAATCCAAAAACAATTCGTCTTTATAAAAAACCTTATTACCGAATTCCGGCGTAACTTTTAAAGCAGAACTTTTCACCAACCTTTGATTATTTACAATTATTCTGACAGAATCAATAAATTGCTCTTTATCATAAACCGTACAAAAGACCGTGTCTATTCCGCTTGTAAAAACAGTAAGCGTATCTTTATTATTACTAAAAATTATATGCCGAGTTTCCGGTAAAGTATTATAAAATTCAATTCTCGGTTCCTGCGGCGGAAATTTGAAAATTAGTTGCATTGTATTGAGTTGAGTTGCTTTTTTCTCAATTACCTTTTGCACCGTATCAATTTCTTGAAACGACAATAAATTGATATGTATTAAAGTATCATAACTCAATTTAAAAGCGGAATCATAAAAAGCAATATCTTCCGTAATTAAATCAAAAGTGTAAGAATTATTGAGATCTTTTAGGGCAAAGATTTTATAAGTTGTGTCTTTCAAATGTGTGAAATGAAAAAAACCATCCTTATCTGTTTTGGTTATATAATAGGGTTTATTTTTGATAAATGAGCTATCCGACAAATCCGCATGAAGCATAACAAGTGAATTTTCAACAGGTTTAAACGTATATGAATCCCTAAGCCTTCCTTCGAGCGACAGAGAATCTAAACTTTCACCGGTTGAAACGATATAAGAGAAATTTTTTAGTGCGTTACCTTCATTGTAATCTACAATTGCATCATCGAAAAAGAAATTGTATGTTACATTTTCCATAAGCGGCGCATTTAATTTCATAGTTACTTTCTTGCCTTTTTGACTAATATCGGGATCTTTATCCAAAGGCGGCGAAACCATCAGCTTTTGTTTAACATTATTTAATTTGATATACTCATCAAATTCAAAAACAACAATATTCGAGTTAAAATTAACCGAGAAGTTTTCGGGTGTGCTTTTCAATACTTTCGGCGGAGTAATATCTTTAGGGCCGCCTGTCAACGCCGTTTCATTTGCGCAGGAAGAAATAAGTACGATTATAGCACTCAGTAATAACATTTTCAATGACAGTGATATAACCGGCAAATCTACGGGTTTCGAGTTTCGAGTTCGATTGTTCTTATTCCGGACGAGCTTAGAAATATTATTATTCTGCGAATTATAATCTCGATACCCGGATAATATATTTTTAAATTGAGATTTTCCTGCGGACAGATTCACAGAATTTTCAGAATTTACATATTTATCTGCTTCACTATTCACTTTTCAATCTATTATTATAAATGTGTTTATTTATTGTCATTTCAACTTTTAACTCTTCTCACTTCTGTAATACTTTATCTTCGGTTCTGTACCGGAAGGTCTCACTGAAATTTTCGTACCGTTATCCAAATAAAATTGAAGAACATCTGATTTTGGGATATCGGTCATAGGTTTAACCGTATTGTCTTTAAAGTTTATGATTTTTTGAGTGAGATAATCTCTGATTTCTACAACCGGACGATCTTCCATAACTCGCGGCGGATTTTCTCTGTAGTTTGTCATCATTTGTTTGATGTACTCCGCACCTTCTTTACCTTTGTGAACTTCGGTTCTTAAACTTTCCGTATAAAAACCGTATTCCTCGTAAATACTGTTCAGCAAACCGAGCAAACTCATTTCCCTGTCCTTTGCCCAGGCGGCAGCTTCGGCAATCAAACAACTCGCAGAAACGGAGTCTTTATCTCTTACAAAATCACCACAAAGATATCCGAAACTTTCTTCACCGCCAACCAAGAATTTCATATTTTCCTCATGTTCACGAATGATAGACGCTATATGTTTGAAACCGGTTAAACATTCGAAAACGGTAATTTCCTCGGATTCCGCAATATCATTGAGCACGTCGCTGGTTACAATGGTTTTTACAATATAGTACGGTAATACACTCGGTTTCCGGTTTTTAATCATATAGTAAAATAAAATCGCAGCAGTTTGATTTCCATTCAAAAGTTGATAATTACCCACTTCATCTTTTACCGCGATTCCGATTCTATCCGCATCCGGATCAGTTGCAATAATAATCTCAGCATCAATTTCTTTCGCTAATTTTATTCCATATTCAAAAGCAGAAGGTTCCTCCGGATTAGGTGATTTCAAAGTTGTAAAATTACCATCGGGAATGCTTTGTTCCTCAACAAGATTGACATTGGTAAAACCATACATTTTCAGTGCTTTCGGAACTAATTTTATTCCGGTCCCATGTAACGGAGTATAAACAATGCACAAATCATTATGACGTTCGATAGAATCACTATTTAACGATAGTTCCAAAACTTTCTTCAAATATATATCATCAATCTTTTTCCCTATTTCAATAATCAAATCTTCATTTTTATTGAAATTAACTTCTTTGATCGATTTTATTTTCTTTACTTCCATGATAATATCTTCATCATGTGGTTCTACAATTTGCGCACCGTCATCCCAATAAGCTTTATAGCCGTTGTATTCTTTCGGGTTATGCGAAGCAGTTATTACAATGCCTGTCTTACATTTCAACTGTCGAATTGCAAACGATAATTCCGGAGTAGGACGCATATCTTCGAATATATAAACCTTAATACCGTTTGCCGAAAGCACGTCTGCTGTTGTTTCTGCAAAGAACTTGCTGTTGTTTCTGCAATCATAAGCAATTGCAGCCGAAACTTCTTCATCAGGAAAACAGGATTTTACATGATTTGCTAATCCCTGTGTAGTCATCCCTACTGTATAACGATTCATTCTATTTGTTCCTGCGCCCATTATTCCGCGCAAACCGCCTGTTCCGAATTCCATATCTTTGTAGAAAGCATCTGTTAATTCAGAATCGTTTTTCTTAATCATTTCGGCTACTTCATTTCTGGTTGATTCATCATAATCTTCCGACAACCATTTTTCCGCACGTTTTATTATATCCATAAGGTTTGTTTTTGTATTCTGAATTTTGAACTCATTGTTGTCATTGCAAAAAGTGAAACAGCAAAGCCATAATTATACGACACCATAGAATTTTCAAAATTAATATCTAAGTTTTTATATTTCAAATTAAATTTTATTATCATTTTTTTTATTCCCCAACATTTAATATCCTGTCAATTTCTTTATTAATACTTTTCATACTAATTCCATAAAGCAATTCAATTTTCGAACAATTCAAAATACTTCGTTTAGGACGGACAGCTATCTGTGGGTACTCCGTTACTGCAAAAAGTTTACAACTGCTGTCTGTTTTCTCTTTCACAATCTTCGCAAAGTTATACCAACTTGCGGCAGGATCATTTGCATAATGAAGAATATCAATTCCTTTAGAAATTCTTTTAATTAACTTCATACTCTCATTGGCAAGATCAGTAGCACTCGTAAGCTTTGTTATTTGATTTTTTACAACCGAAACCTCATCTCTTGTTTTCATCAATCTGTTTATGGTGGTAATAAAATTATTCCCATAAACAGAAATTAAACCTGAGATTCTTATGATAAATCCGTCGGGATTATATTTAATAATATTGTCTTCGCCTTTCAACTTAGAAATCCCGTAAAAATTGCATGGATTAGTATCATCGGATTCAACATATTCCTCATTACTATTTCCGTCGAAGACATAATCGGTAGAATAATGAATAAGTTTGGTGTTATTTTTCTTACAGAACTCTGCTATTATTCCCGGAGCAATTCCATTAATAGCCATACAGAGCTCTTGCTCCTCTTCTGCTTTATCTACCGCAGTATAAGCTGCACAATTGATAATTAGATCGGCCGGATTATTTTGAAGGAATTGTCTTAATAAATCTTCATTCGTAAAATCAACATCAGCAATATCAGCAAAAAGAAAATCATGTTCAAATTGTTGAGCAATAGCCTGAAACGATTTTCCAAGCTGACCATTCGAGCCAAAAACAATAATTCGCATGTTTTTTCTGCAAAGATAAATTAAAATGAACATTTTATCCTATCTTTGCATGTAATTTTTAGTAATATTTATCAGATGAAAATCAAAAATATCATAAATGTTTTTTTAATTTTCAGCATCATTTCCTTAAGTTTGAAAATATATACTGAAGAAACGAATCAAATTTTCGAACCTTCAAAAAACCTTCATACTTCTAAATCTTCCAAAGGAAACTTTTTTATGCTTGTAATTCTTATGATATGATGATATAGTTATTCCGGAAAAGACAATATTAATTCGATATATATTACGCTGATTTAATGATAATTATATTATAAAAATAATGAAAAAACTTCCGATCTTAATCCTAATCGTTTTCGTTGCCTTATCCTGCAACAAAAATACTGATTTATATAAATTCGTCGATCCGATGATAGGTACAAATGCTCACGGACATACTTACCCGGGCGCAACAGCTCCTTTCGGAATGGTTCAATTGAGTCCGGATACGCGCCTTGATACTTGGGACGGCTGTTCTGGTTATCATTATTCCGATAATATTATTTACGGATTCAGCCATACACATCTCAGTGGTACAGGTTGTTCGGATTACGGCGATATACTTCTTATGCCTACAACCGGAAATCCGAATATTTCCAATGCAATAAATAATGGAAATACAGACAAATGTTATCCTTCAAAATTCAAACACAGCAATGAAAAAGCAGAAGCCGGATATTATTCTGTTGTTTTAGACGACTATAATATTAAGGCGGAATTAACTGCAACTGAAAGAGTCGGATTCCATAAATATACTTTCCCGAAAGGTTCCGGAAATATTATTATTGATTTAAAACATAGAGACCAAGTAATTGCATCTTCAATAAGAGTTGTTACAAATACTGAAATTGAAGGCTACCGCCGTTCAAAGGCCTGGGCACAAGATCAACATGTTTATTTTGTTGCTGTTTTTTCACAACCGTTTGATAATTACGAAATTGCTCTCGATGATGTTTTTATTGACGATGCTTTCCAAGCCGGAACAAATCTTAAAGCTTATGTTTCTTTTAACGAAATAAAAGAACCTGTTATAGTTACTATTGCCATATCTCCGGTAAGTATTGAGAACGCCCGCAACAACTTAGTTCACACCGGCGATTTCAATGCGGCATTAAAGGAAACCCGACAAAAATGGAATGATGAACTTTCAAAAATTGAAATCAACACAATCAACAATGACGATAAAGTTGTATTCTACACGGCTTTATATCATTCCATGATAGCACCTAATATTTATACCGATATTGACGGAAGATACAGAGGACGTGATCTCAATGTCCACAAAACCGGAAACTTTGATGTTTACACGGTTTTCTCGCTATGGGATACTTATCGCGCAACTCATCCTCTCCTTGCTATCATTGATCAAAACAGAACAAAAGATTTTATTAATACTTTCTTGAAGCAATATGAACAAGGCGGCGCACTTCCTGTTTGGGAACTCTCGGCAAATGAAACAGGTTGTATGATTGGTTATCACTCAATTCCTGTTATTTATGACGCTTACATGAAAGGTATTACCGATTTTGATACAGAACTTGCCTTGAAAGCCATGATGCATAGTGCAACCGAACAAAAACTCGGTATTCCGCAATATATGCAATACGGATTTATTCCTGCCGACGCCGAAGGAGAATCGGTTTCCAAAACTCTTGAGTATGCTTACGACGACTGGTGTATTGCGATGTTCGCCAAAGAACTTGGTAAGGATAACATCTATAAAGAATATATTTTACGCGCTCAGAATTACAAAAACCTTTTTGATACTAAAACAGGCTTTCACAGAGCTAAAGTTAAAAATAGATGGTTTTATCCTTTCGATCCTAAAGAAGTAAATTTCAATTATACGGAAGCAAATGCCTGGCAATATAACTTTTATGTTCCGCAAGACGTTAATAATCATATCGGAATGCTTGGCGGCGACGAAGCTTACATTGCCTTATTAGATAAAATGTTCTCCGAAAGCAGCGAAACAACGGGCCGGCAACAATCGGATATCACCGGATTAATCGGGCAGTATGCTCACGGCAACGAACCAAGCCATAATTTTGCATATTTGTATAATTATGTTGGTGAAGCGTGGAAAACTCAAGAAATGGTGAGAAAGATTATGCAAACTCTTTATCTTAATGCTCCCGACGGGCTTTGTGGTAATGAAGACTGCGGGCAAATGTCATCATGGTACGTTTTGAGTGCATTAGGATTTTATCCTGTTTGTCCGGGCGACGGTAAATTTGTTATTGGTTCGCCGGCTATCAAAAATGCCGTAATAAATCTCGAAAACGGCAATCAATTCATCATTAAAACAAAAAATCAATCCAAGGAGAATACTTTTATCAAAAAGATTGAGCTTAACGGAAAAGACTACACGGCGTCTTTCATAACTTATGATGATATACTTAATGGCGGTGAAATTACTTTTCACATGGCAAAAGTTCCTAACAAAGACTTTGCTGTCGCTCCGGAAGATCGTCCTGTAAATATTATATCCGAGCATTTAATAACTCCCGTACCGTATTTTGTAACAGATAATATTACTTTTTATGATGAAATGATGATTGCTATCGAAAATATTCTTCCGGGAAGTCAGATTTACTATACATTAAATGGTAAAGATCCTGATAAAGATTCCGAAAGATATACAGCTCCTTTTGAAATAAATAAAACTTATACAATTAAGGCGCGAGCCTTTTATGATAATCAGGCACCGAGCAAAATTATTGAAACAACATTTTTTAAGATGCCAAAACAGCGTTCAATACAATTGCTTTCGAAATATGAAAATCAATATAATGCGGGCGGGAATAATGCTCTTATAGATTTTATCAGAGGCGGCGAAAGTTTTAAAACAGGTGCGTGGCAAGGTTATCAAGGTACGCATTTTGAAGCAATTGTTGATCTGGGAGAAGTTGATAAGATTTCCGAAATTAGTATGGGATTCTTCCAAGATTCGCGTTCATGGATCTTTTTTCCTGTAAGCGTAGAATATTACACTTCTATTGACGGCAAAAGCTATGAATTATTCGGTAAGGTTCTCAATGCGATTCCACTGAATGATGAAAGGCCGCAGGTTTTTAATTTCACTGTTGATAAAAAGAGAAAAACAAAAGCCAAATATGTAAAAGTAGTTGCAGAATCTGTTTTAGTAAATCCGGAATGGCATTTAAGTCCGGGCGAACCTTCTTGGTTATTCGCGGATGAAATCATCATCAGATAGAAAACCGGAAATTCTTAATTCTCAACTAATTTTTTAGCCTTAACTCTTAACTGTAAAAAGTATATCTCCCTTTTTCCTGAGTTTTACCGTTGTACTGTATAGATTTTTCAGGACAATGGTGAATACAGGCTAAACATTGCGTACAATTATTAAACCATTTCGGTTTATCATTTTCGAGAATCATATTTCCAACAGGACAAGAATTGACACATATACCGCAGGAAGTGCATTTTTCATCGGCATAAAAAGGTTTCGCACTCATGGCAAACTTGCAAAAAAGCGGATAAATAATACGGGATTTCAAGAATGACGATTTTCCTTTTTCATAATAATGCATAGGATAATTATCATTTATTAATTGGATTAATACAGGAAGATGTTTTTCTGCCCTTTCTTTTTTCTTATCCTGAAGTTCTTTATTATCAATATCAAATGATGGAAAAATAATATAATTATTAGGCATTTGAAGTGAATAAATATGATCAGTTTTCCATGACTTTTCTCTGAATAATTTATCAAGCATTTTATTTGTAAGCCCACATTGGTCGCCACAAGTTATTATGCTATAAATCAAATTATTATTATAATTATTTATTTTCAGTCTCTTAATAAATTTCTTAACAACAAGAGGAATTCCCCAAGAATGGGTAGGAAAAACAAACCCTATCTTTTCATCTTTATTAATATTAAACTCGGGAACTAATTCGTTACCTATAACAAAATAATCACCAATAGCAATTATTCTGTTATCAGGCATAAATTCGGCAAGATATTTGGTAACCCATAAAGAATTATCCGTACCGGAAAAATAAAAAATCATTATTTTTTCTCCCAGACGTTAATTATTTTCCCAACAAACATAGTATGGTAAGAGGTATCTTCACCTTCATAGAAATTTTTACTTTTCGCATCAAGGATATTATCCTTTTCAAGATCGTTAAAATATATTTTCTCGCATTCTATTACGAGTCTCGCTTCTTCAAAATAAAGATTACCTTGTAATGTTTTTGCAGGTGTTAATCCCGATGCTTTAATTTTATCTTCATCTCTTCCGGAAGCCGTGCCGAAATAAGTTACTTCGTCTCTATATTTCTCATCGAAAGCACACAATGTGAAATAATCGCCTTTATCAATGAATTGATAAGTATGGCGGGAGTCTCTGATATAGATAGTAGCAACCGGATAACCCCAAAGAATACCTAATCCGCCCCAGCTTATAGTCATCGGATTAAAAACCTCATTTTCACCGGCAGTTACAACAAACCAATTATCATTAAACAATTCAAAAACATTTTCTTTTAAGTCTTTGACATCTATTCTATCGAATTTTTTTTCTTCGGAAGTTGTTTTACATGAATTCATAATAATTGCTGAAATTGTGATTAAAATTAGTAAGTAATTTTTCATACGAAAATAGTTTTAATTTATTGATGTTTAAATTTATTCGTTCATATTGACTCTCATGAATCATTTTCATGTTCGAAAGTGATAGATTCGTCATGTTGTATTAATACTAATATATTTTTGTTATTAATAATTAAATGCAAAAGTAATAAAGAAATAATAAATTAACAATCAATAAAAAAAATGTTTTTAAAATCTAAAATCGTAAAGAATAATATTTGATGAGATAGATATCTCATATCCGGGCAAGTGTAATTTCAAATTGTGTTTCAATGTTTTGAATAAAAAATATTACATTAAGCATTATCTGCAAATAATCAATTAAATTTCCCAACCCCATTCCTGATACTGAGCACGTCTTTCAGTAACTTTCTTTATATAATCTCGAGTTTCTTTATAAGGAAGTTTTTTCGACATATGATCATAAAGGTCGTTGTATTCATAATTGTTGATCAAAGGTATAGCGGAACTGATTTTAGTATTTCCTGTAAAAGCTTTGCTTACATTGCCGGCTCCGGTATTATAAGCAGCAACGGCACATAAAGTTCTGCAATCATCACAGGTTATCTTATTAAAACTTTGTGTAACAAGCATATTCATATATGCCGTACCAAGTTCAATATTATTTTTCGGATTATATAAATATAATGCGGTTGGCGTCTTATCTTTTCCGTAAACATATTTATAAGCCGCTCTCCCGCCGTATTTAGGTACTAATTGCATTAGTCCATACGCAGCAGCATGCGATTTTGCCTTCGGATTAAAATATGATTCGGTATGAATTATTGCACACACAAGAGCAGGACAAAGATTATATTTTTTGCTGAAGTATTTTATGTCGTCAGTAAATTTTTCAGCTCTTGTTTTGATATGATCCGGAGCAAGGTTTAATGTAAAACTTGCCACTTTACGCTCAACCCCGTCATCGCCTCTTACAATTTCTATCTTTACATCGCCCGTTTCGACCAATTGCTTAACATCTGTTTCCAATTTTTTCTCAGGTAAATCGGAAGTATTTTTTTCTGTTTTGTTATCTTCCGTAGGAAGTATAACTTGTCCGACAAGCACGGCTTCATCCGATAAAGGTTCGCGTTTCTCAAATTCAGTATCATAATCTTTTGTAGTGCCCTGAGTTGTAAGAAGATCCACAACCTGTTCTTCAACTTTTTCCTGTATTTTTTCAATATCTTTGGCTTCTTCTTCCGTAAGAACAATTTCAACACGCGCTTCGCCCTTTTCAAAATCTACAACACTTCTACCCTTCTTGTCATCAGTATATTCAACCCAATCTTTATTAGTACTTACAATAACATTTTCATTACCCCAAATTTTTGAAATACTCTTTATAAACTCATCATAAGCTTCCTGTTCTGCTTTAAGATATTCTTCAAATTCTTTTTCACTATCGATAATAAATTGTTCCCTTTCATTGCTCATTCTCTCAATTTCTCTTTGTTGAGCTTTTTGAAAATCACTAATTTGTTGCTCCGTTTGAGAATAAAGATGGAAACAGGAAAAAACTAAAATCAATAAAAAATACTTTTGCATCATAATAAAATTAGATTAATAACTATGCAAAGATAATTTTTTAATTAATAATTAATAAAATAATATGGAAGTTTGAAGAAAATGTACTAAGCTACAAAGTATATATTATCTCAACCTAAAATCTACACTTGCACGTAGAAATCTGCTATTAACATAAGAACTTTCTCTCTGATAATTAGCATTCTGAGCATAAATATAAATTAATGCTCCGTTTTTAAGTCTGTCAATAATTTCTTTTGCTTCCGAAACAGCTAAGGCAGGACAACCGTGACTACGACCTAATCGTTGTAGCGGAAATTGTTTGCTTGATGTTACATAATTAGCGCCATGAATAACAATAGCTCTATTCTTCGCATTATTATTAATGCCTTTCTCTAATCCGTTTAAAACTAAAGAATACCCGTTTCTTCCCTGATAAGTACTTTCGGTAAGAAAGAATCCCAAGCTACTCTTATAAGAACCGGTTTCATTGGAAAAATTAAGGGCATATTCATTTCCACTATTTCTACCATGCGAGACATAAGTATAATATAAAATCTCTTTCTTCACAAGGTCGAAAACAAAAAATCTTTTCTCTTTAGACGATTTTGTGTAATCAATAATGCAGACATATTTTTTGTTTGCCGGATTAATCAAATTATATCCATGCAAAGCCTGATAAAAAGCATCATATTCAAGTATATCTTCGTTTAAATTAAAATCGTAATATAATTGATTGATTTCTTTTTCATCATAAAAATTAATTTGTGCCGCTACATTAAATACTACACATATTAATAATAATATTAAAAATATTTTCCTCATACAGGTCATTAACGTTTTTAAATAAATTTTATTGCATTTCCAATGCTAATCAATCACAAAGACCAAACAATGATATAATATTCCCCATTCATAAACAAATTTGGCATGTGAGGTTGCATTACGCACACACATGTGTGAACGCGGCGTTGTACCTAATGTGCTGCCGTATTCTATCATTTCGGTTGCCGGTAGATTTACAGGTACTCCGTGAATATATCCGCCGTTACTGAAACGGCTCGCGTATGGAGCATAACCGCCTATTTCCGTAGTTCCGTCCACATAATAATGCATCTCCGGTTTTTTCTCCTGAATTACAAAAATACCCAATGGAGTCGGATACATCAATGGAGGTTTATGCAAGCCCGTTGTAGCCGGATTCATGCTTCTGACCAACCATTTAGTATCTACTTTTTCCAAAGTTGCAATATTTTGATTTGTTCTATCTACAAAAACAACCCTAGAAAAAGTCATTGTATCCGGAATTATATGTACATATTTCGACGGGACTATCCAATCACCCTCAAAAAATAGAGTGGAAACATTTAAACTATCCTCATCATTAGAAATAATTTTAACAAGAGTTCCGTCATCTCCGTATCTTTCGGGAATTTTCGTATTTTTATCTAAATACAAAGGAATTCCTTCATATTGTTGAATTCCGTACATATCAGTTATTTCTTTATACTCGTTTGTTTGATATTCTGCTGTTAGCGGCGGCCTTCCATTAACATCGTGCCTGTTTTGCAAAACACCCCAAACTGCAGGTTTATTTTGAAAATTCTCTAAAAGCACCAAGTTTTCTTTAATTTTATCCCATTGGAATTCACGGGTTTTATCCTTATAAGGGTAAACATCATCCAAGGTATATTTATCATAAGTAAAATCTTTTTCAATAAGAATATCATCAACAGTTAATACCTTTATTGTTTCCTTTAAAGGCGCTGGTGCAATAACTGCCGGCTTATCGTCCGTCTTCGTTTTTCTTACACAAGAAACGGACAAAATTATTAAACTTAGGCAAATTAATAAATAATGTTTTTTACTTAAATTCTTCATAATTAATTCTCCTTCAATTGAATATTCTTATTTTTATAATTGTGTTGACTGATGCAAAAATTATGCAAATGTACGGTTTTTTATAAAACCTGGAAAGAAATCTGACATTTTATCATGAATACATATTCAATATTATGTATGTGAATTACCCGAATTTATAAAAATATCTGATTTAAGTTTAAAAAATATTTGCAAAGAGTATTGATAAAAGCAGTTTAAAAAGAAATAATATTTTGAATTAGATTGCTTATTCGATGCGTTCTCCACCAATAACAAAATCAAATTCGAAGACTGTGGCCATAAGACTACAAGTCACGTAATAAAAACAAAATTAAAATTGTTAATTATTAATTACTAATTATTAATTGTTTTTATTTTTGCAAATTATTACAAAGTGATTTTTTATGCGGAATAATTTATTTACATCCAAAATGAAACTCTCTGAAATGTTGTTTGATAATTATAATCTGATTTTTGTGTTATCACGATTTGGGATAAAACTCGGTTTCGGAGAAAAAACAGTTGAAGAAGTATGCAAAAAATACGGAATTTCAACTTCTTTATTTTTAATGGTTACCAATGTTACTACTTTCGATAATTATTATCCTGATAATGATGAAATTAATTCTTTAAATCTTGAGGAATTAATCAATTACCTCCATGCATCACATACATATTACCGAGAAGATAGAATCAAGGCTATAGAAGAAAAATTAAATGATCTCTATTTAGATAATAATGATTATAAGACTATTATCGGCAGATTCTTTTCTGAGTATAAAAACGAAGTCATAAATCATTTTGATTATGAAGAGAATATTGTTTTTCCATATATAAAAGATTTAATGCATGATAAGATTAGCGTTAATTATAATATTAACCAGTTTGAGAAAAATCACAGCAATATTGAAGATAAATTAGACGATTTAATTAATATATTAATTAAATATATTCCCGAAGAGGACGATAGAAAAAGAGAGGATGCTTTATTTACAATTTTTATTTTTGCTAAAGATTTAAATAAACATAGTCTGATTGAAAATAAGATTCTGATTCCTTGGGTTAAACAAATTGAAACCGAGCATGGACAACAATAAATTATACAAACTTGTTATAATAGAACCTACCGAAATCATAAGAGCGGGTTTGGATAAGTTGTTCGGCGACAGTTATACTTTTAGAGTGATAGAAAGTTTCGAAACATTTGCCGATTTTAAAGAAAATATTCACAAATTAAATCCGGATATCATTATTATTAATCCTTCGATTATTGAGTTAGACAAACAGCTTACAATTAAAAGTTTATTTCACGATATTCCGCAGGCAGGAATTGTTGCGTTGGTATATTCCTACATTCATTCCGATATTTTAAGACAGTATAACGGAATAATAGAAATCGACGACTCTTTTAATACTATAGAATCAACTTTACGTTCCGCGATAAATTCAACAGAAGAGAAAAAAGACAATTTCGATAATCAAGAACTCACAGACAGAGAGAAAGACGTTTTAATAGCTGTTGCCAAAGGATGGATGAATAAAGAAATTGCCGATAAGTTGAACATTTCAATTCATACTGTTATTTCTCATCGAAAAAACATATCCAGAAAAACAGGAATCAAATCGGTCTCCGGCCTCACAGTTTACGCTCTCATTAATAATCTGATTGATAAAGACGAAATGTTTTTATAAAGGCGAAATATAAAAATTCGAAAATTAAAAAACTGAGAAACGCCTATTAACAATTGACGATCAGAAAGTTAATTATTGTATTGTAATTATTATTCCTATCCCTATAATTGATTAAAACGAGGAACAAAAAATCACTATAATTGGGGATTTTCCACATTAGCATAACAGAATAATTTTGCATCCATATTGTCGATAGATTTTAAATAAACACTTTTCACTGTTAATTTATCCGGGAAGGCAATATGTTCTTCTCGGATATTTTTAAAATCAACGATAGTTCTTGAAAAATATCGAATTAAATTTTACGCCATAATTTTTAATAAAATGTTTTGATTAACACAACTAACACGGACACGTGTTAAATAATAAAAAACCGGACATCCCAAAAGTCCGGTTTTTTTGTTCAAATACAGACGAAGGGCTTTTATCATTTTTACCCTTTACACATATAATCCTTTACGCTCACAGCATTTTTCATATCATCATTAATAGTTAAAAATTGTTATCAAAAATAACAAGAATTTGGGATTTTGAATGAAAAAGTAAGATAATACTTTTGCAGTTGTAAATTTTATTTAAATTAACTCATTCAAAATTAGTAAATTAATTATTATCTATGAAAAAAATCATTATCAAAAATCAAAAGAAAAACGTATCAAAAAGAATATTATTAATCTTATTCTTCATGATATCATCAATGCCGTTAATGTTTTCACAAATTATTAAAGGTACGGTACTTGATGAATTAGGAAAACCTATGGCGGGCGCTAATATTGTAATTACCGAAACGGGAAAAGGTGCCGCAACCGGCAATCAAGGTCGTTTCATTTTAGAAAATGTGCCTGCACAAGTTGTTACAATAGAAGTAAGCTATGTGGGATACAAAAAGGAGCACAGAAGTATTGACCTTACAAAAAGAAATAATGTCAGAATAGAAATTAGAATGACTCCCGATAACAATCTGGAAACTGTTGAAATCTTCGGCGAAAGATACAAACAACCCGAAAAACTCGATGCAATCACACGTTTGCCGCTACGTCCGTCGGAACAAATTCAAAGTATATCCGTTATTTCCGAAAGATTAATTGAGGAACAGGGGGCATTAACAATCACGGACGCCGTGCGTAACGTTCCCGGAATTACTCTATTCGGTTCATACGGCGGTGTTCGCGAAAGTTTATCTACTCGCGGATATCGCGGTGTACCTATATTAAAGAACGGAGTAAGAGTTGATTCGGATTTCAGAACCGGCTCACTCGCTTCGGATATGCAAGGCGTGGAAAGTATCCAAGTAATAAAAGGTTCCGCCGCTGTTACTCAGGGTGTCGGTAACGATTTAGGAAGCCCGGGCGGTGTTATAAACGTTGTAACCAAAACTCCGAAATTCGTTAACGAAGGAGAGGTTTCCCTAAGAGTCGGCAGCTGGGGTCAGGTTCGCCCCACTTTCGATATTCAAAATGTTTTGAACAAATCCAAAACCGTTGCTTTCCGTCTTAACGGTGCTTATGAACGAGCCGACAGCTATCGTGTTCACATGGGTAAAAGTAAAGTTTACATTAATCCTTCTTTAGAATTCAGGCCTGATGATAAAACTACAATCACTTTAGAAATGGATTACCTTTCCGAAAATGCAACTCCGGATAGAGGAACTGTAAACTTAGCTCCCGACAGCGTTTACGCTCTTTATGAACTTCCTTACGACAAATTTTTAGGATTTGATACCGATAATGTGTCCACACAAATCTTAACATACGCAGGAAGAATCACAAGACAGCTTAATAGTAAATTGAGTTTGCGTGCCGCTTATTTTGCTTCAAGAAGAGATGTTGATAATACTGGTGTCGGCGCTTTAAGAACTGTTCGCGGACAAGATTATAATATCAGAGCCCGGTCTTTGGCACGTTCAACAAATGAAGACAATAACTCTACTTTCCAATTGGATTTGGTTGGTAAAGATCTTTATACAGGAATTGTTAAACATACTTTCCAAGTCGGTTTCGATTATACAACTGTAAACACATCAAGCATCAGTTACAATGCAATCGCCGTTGATACAATTGATATTTACAATACTTTTACCAATATTTTACCGGATTCAATTAAAAATCTTTCAATGGTTTCGGGTGATCCCGTTACCGCGAGTTCTTCAAGCTATGGAATTATGATTCAAGAAGTAATGAGTATAACCGATTACGTAAAAGTTATTCTGGGTCTTCGTTACAGTTTCATCAGCAGTTCATCCGGAACAAGTACCGGCTTAACAACCGGAGATGCCTGGAATCCTATTTTCGGATTAATGATTTCTCCGATTAAAAATTTAAATATTTTCGGATCATATACCACTACTACAAATTTACGTTCAGCTTCCAATATGCGTCCCGACGGTTCTTTCATCGGTCCGTCCATTACTACACAATGGGAAGCCGGCATCAAATCCGATTGGCTTGAAAACAGGCTTCGTTTCAATTTTACCTACTTCTACATTGTTAACAGAAATTTATCATATACTATTTATGATGACAATGGTGTTGCAACTCCGTATTATGATCTTGCGGGCGATTTATACAGAGACGGTGTCGAGGTTGAATTATCAGGACGAATTCTTAAAAACTTGCAACTTATTCTCGGTTATGCTTATTTGAATGCACACTATGAAAACAGTCCGGCATACATGGACGGTTCAGCTCCCATGAATGCTCCGAAGCACACTGCAAACGGCTGGATTCATTATAAACTTGATAAAACTGTGCTCAAAGGTTTATCCGTTGGTATCGGTGTCTATTACGTTGGAGAACGTCCTGTAAATGAATACACAAAAATTACAGCAGCTCACGATACACAACCCGGTGTCGAACCTTTTAATATGCCGGCATACACAACTGTTAATGCACAAATCGGCTACACTTATAAAAACTGGGGCGCAAATATTTATTTCAATAATATTTTCAATGCTTTGGGATATAATTCATACTACAGAGGCGGTTACATCAATCAAATCGATCCGCGCAACTTTGCGGGAGTAATTACATACAGGTTTTAAATTTTAACTTTAATAGCTTTCTAATATTTGTCGGTATATATTTTAAGATAAAATGAATAAATGGACGAGGAAATTAATTTGATTAAATATTATTTTCAAATTTCTCCGAATAGATGAGAGAATATTAAACCCTATAAATTTTATTCATTTTATTTTAAAATAATATCGCAGACAGTAATTTTTTATGACAACACACTACTTTTAACATTTAATAAAAATGAGAAAATTTTTCAGAGCAATACATAAATGGTTGGCAATACCAGCAGGAATTGTCATCACAATCACATGTCTTACAGGTGCTATTCTTGTTTTTCAGGATGAATTATTAAGACTTACTCATCATTCACGGTATTACGTTGAAGATATAAAAGAAGAAACAATTCTGATGGAAATATTAATTCCGATGGTTAATGCTCAATTGGAAGATAACGCTGTTGTTAACGTCAGTATTTTTTCAAATCCGAAACGCACTTACCAAATGTCTTTGGAAAACGGATTTCGCGTTTCTGTTTTCGTAAATCAATATACCGGTGAAGTAACAGGGATATACAATTTTAGTGAAGGTTTCTTCTACTTTGTTTTGAGGCTTCACAGATGGTTAATGGACACTACACGAACCTGGGGAAAACAAATCGTAGGAATTTCTACTATAATCTTTGCTGTTATTCTTATAAGCGGCATTCTTATTTGGTTTCCTAAGAAATTTAGATTTAAGAAAAGACATTTTAAGATAAGGTTTAAAAAGAGTAAAGGGGTTTTGTTCTACGATCTTCATAATGTTTTGGGAATGTATGCTTGTATTGTTTTGTTGATATGTGCTTTAACCGGATTAATGTGGTCTTTCGAATGGTATAGAAACGGTGTATTTAAACTATTTAATGCCGAAGTTACGCAAACTCAACATGGTGGCGGACAAAGAAATCAGGAAAAAGAAAAAAAGATAATTAATACCGCTCAATGGCAATATATTGCAGATCAAATCAAAGAACAAAATCCGAATTATGAATACATACGAATTCAGGACGGCAACGCATTAGTTCATTTAAAATCAGCAGTTTTATCAAGAGCTACCGACAAGTACGTGTTTGATAAGAATTCCGGAGAAATAATCAGAATAAATTACTTCAAAGACGAAGCAAAAACAACAAAGATTTGGGCATGGGTATATAGTTTACATGTCGGAAATTATTGGGGTATCTGGTCTAAGATTTACACTTTTATCTTTGCATTAATCGGAGCAAGTTTACCAATAACCGGATATTATTTATTCTTTATCAAAAGAATAAGAAAAAGAAAAAAAGACGATGTGAGGATAAGTTAAGCGCATCATACTCTTTATTCTCAGATTCTTACATAATTGTCATTTGTCAACTATACATTATTATTTTTTTTGTATTTTTGCAACAAAAATTTTAAAATGGATTTAAAAGATATTCTTACTATTTCAGGGAAACCCGGATTGTATAAATTAATTGCTAATAATAAAAACGGACTTATTGTTGAGTCTTTCAATGATGAGAAACGTATTCCTGTTTTTTCTACGGATAAAATTAGTGCTTTAGATGAAATCAGCATTTTTACTGAAGGCGACGATATTCCTCTAAAAGAAGTTTTCATAAAATTATACAAACACCTCAATCATCAAGCTGTTGAACAATCGGTAATTAACGACAACAAAGCGACAAAAGAGTTATTCAAGGCTTTCTTCCCTGAATATGATGAAGATAGAGTTTACGCATCTCACCAAAAGAAAGTATTCCAATGGTATAATGAGTTATTAAGATTGAATTTGATTAATGATGAACCTGAGAAAACCGACAATGAACAATTGACTACGGATAATGAGGAGTCAGGTAAAGATAATGTTGAAAATAAAACAGATAAAGCTGAGAAGTAAAAACGCTAAATCACGAGCGCGGAAAATCTGCTTTTATCCGACAGAATGTTTCAGGCCTAATTTGAATCAAAACTATAACAATTGTTTAGATTTCTTATTTTTTAAAATGATATTTTAAAATCTTAATCAATATTAATGAAGCAGATACGAAATTTAAAAATTCTTGAAAACAAAAAACTTGATGATGTATATTTTATCTTAAAATGTACGTCTGATGAATACTTGCCGGAAATGAAACCCGGTCAGTTTGCTTCGATTAAGGTTGAACGCAATCCGGATGTTTTTCTACGCCGGCCTTTTTCTATTCACGATTATAATAAAAGTGACAATACTGTTTCTTTTCTAATTAAAGTTGTAGGAAAAGGAACTAAAGAACTATCGCTTCTAAAAATAGGAAATACAATTAATATTATGCTTCCGCTCGGAAACGGTTTTAATTTCGATTCGAAAATTAAAACTTTAATCATCGGCGGCGGTTGTGGAATTGCTCCTATTTATTTTCTTGCAAAAACTTTGAAAAATGAAAATGCTGATTTCGATATTTTAATCGGCGGAAGAACGAGCAATGACTTACTTCGCTACGAAGACATAAATCAACTTTCCAGATCTTACTGCTCAACTGAAGATGGTTCCTTTGGCGAAACCGGCCTCATTACTCAACATACTTGCATGACGAAAATGATATCGGATTATAAAAAAATTCACTGCTGCGGTCCGGAAAATATGATGAAAGCGATTGCCAAAATTGCTAAAGAAAATAATATCGACTGTGAGGTTTCCCTCGAAAATACTATGGCTTGTGGATTTGGAGTTTGCCTTTGCTGCGTTACCGATACGGTTCACGGGCATGAATGTGTTTGTACAAAAGGTCCGGTTTTTAACACAAAAGAATTGAAATGGTAAATCTTGAAGTAAATATCGGTAAATTACAATTAAAAAATCCAATTCTAACCGCTTCCGGAACTTTTGGTTATGGTTATGAGTTTGAAGATTTTTTTGATATTTCGCAACTTGGCGGAATTATTGTAAAAGCAACTACTGCCGAGCATCGCGAAGGAAATTCTTACCCGAGGATGGCGGAAACTTCTCATGGAATGCTTAATGCAGTCGGATTACAAAATAAAGGAATTAATTATTTCGTAGAAAATATTTACCCTAAACTTAAGAAGATAAACACCAATATTATAGCAAACGTTTCCGGTTCGACAATCGAGTCCTGCGTTGAAGTTGCCGAAAGAATGAACGAACTTGATCATATTACGGCAATCGAACTTAACATTTCATGTCCGAATGTTAAAGAAGGTGGAATGGCTTTCGGTACAAGTACTTGCGATTCTTATAATATAACTTCCGCTGTTCGAAAAGTTTATCAAAAACAACTGATTGTAAAACTTTCTCCCAATGTTACTAATATTGCCGAAATTGCCAAATCGGTAGAAAGTGCCGGTGCCGATTCTGTGTCACTTGTAAATACTTTCTTAGCAATGGCTATAGACATAAAAACCCGGAAACCAATTTTATCTACAATTACCGGCGGATTATCCGGCCCTGCAATAAAACCGATTGCGTTGAGAATGGTTTGGCAAGTGTATAAAGCAATTAAAATCCCTATCATCGGTCTTGGCGGAATAATGAATTCAGATGATGCCGTTGAATTTTTCTTAGCCGGAGCAAGCGCAATACAGGTCGGAACTGCAAATTTCATCAATCCCAGCGTTACAATTGATATTTTAAACGGGTTAAAAGAATATTGTGAAAAACAGGGCGTTAATGATATCAGAGAACTAATTGGCGGAATGAAATAGAATGAAAGAATAAAGATTTCGAGAATTTAAAGATTATTTATTTTGCAAACTTTTATTTGTTTTGTTATAATTGAAGATTAAATCTATAAGAATAATCATTGAACTTGATATCTGAAATACAAAATTTCAAACTAAACGAAAGCTGTCAACAAAAACACAGAATCTTAAAATTTAAATTTTTAATCGAATTTATATAGCTTATACATAAGGCGTTGCAAACCTATCAATATCTTCTGCCGTAATTTTATTTTCGCAAAGTATAATTAATCTCTCAACAACATTTCTTAATTCTCTGACATTACCGCGCCAGTAAATCGATTTTAATTTTTCCAATGCTTCATCTGTAAACTCTAATGGCAGCTTACCCATTCTGGCGCTTATTTCATCCAAAAAATATTGAGCAAGTAACGGAATATCATCTACTCTATTTCTTAATGGCGGAACATGAATAAGAATTACAGATATTCTATGATATAAATCTTCTCTGAAATTACCTTTTTCAATCTCAGCACGTAAGTTTTTATTGGTAGCGGCAATAATTCTAACATTAACAGGTATTTCTTTTTCCCCGCCAACACGCGTAATTTTATTTTCCTGCAAAACTCTTAATACCTTAGCTTGTGCGGATAAGCTCATATCACCAATCTCATCAAGAAATAAAGTTCCGCCGTCAGCTAATTCGAAATCGCCTTTACGAGTTTTTATTGCCGATGTAAATGAGCCTTTCTCATGCCCGAACAATTGACTTTCAATCAATTCGGAAGGAATTGCAGCACAATTGACTTCTATAAAGGGAAATTTATATCTTGAACTTTTTTCATGCAACTGTTGAGCAACAAGTTCCTTACCGGTACCGTTTTCGCCGGTTATTAACACGCGTGCATCCGTATCGGCCACTTTATCTATCAAACTCAATATTCCTAATATTTCCTTAGATTCACCGATAATTTGATGTTTTACTGAAATTTTTTGTTTTAAAATTTTCGTTTCGTTTAAAAGCGATGTTCTATCCAAAGCATTCTTAACGGTAATTAGCAACCTGTTTAAATCAAGTGGTTTTGCAATATAGTCATACGCACCTAGTTTAATTGCTTCTACAGCAGTTTCTATTGTTCCGTGACCGGAAATCATGACAATTGGAGTGTCGGTAATTTGTATTGCCGAATTTAGAAACTCCATTCCGTCCATGCCGGGCATTTTAATATCACAAAGAATTAAATCGAAATGATTATTCCTTACAAGTTCGATTCCCTCAATACCATCTTCTGCAATTTCAACCGAATAATCTTCATATTCAAGAATTTCCTTAATTGTTCTTCGGATACTTGCCTCATCGTCAATAATTAATATTTTAGCCTGGGTCATGATTATGAATTTATGTTTTGCAAAGATAAGTGTATTAATTGACAGTTAACAATTGAGGATTGATAATTTTTAAGTTCAGGATACGCAAGATAATTTTGAAAATTTAAAAATTATTTATCATGTAAATAGATATTGATTTAAAATACTTTAGATATAAAACCGTTGAAGCTGGAGTTTATTATTTAATCTGAAATTCTATGCCTGAAATACATTATTTCTAACTGAGCAAAAATAAACTTAATATCTTCAACTTTTCTTTCCCATAAAAAATTTAATTAAACTATGGTAATGTTTTGTCTTTTTTGCAATTTATATATAAACGCATTAAAATGAAATATTTTTCTTTACCGAAGATATTGGTCGTTGTAATAATTGGAGTTTTGATTGCAAGAAAAATTATTGTGGACACAAATACTGCTATAATTATTTCATGCGGGTTTATTGTTTTTATTATAATCGGAAGTATTTTATTTAACAAACACTTCTATAAATATAGACTATTGCATGTAATTGTAATACTTCCTTGTCTTTTAGCTGGCTTAACATTGCAGGTTACAAACAATAGTATTTTCTACAATTATGAAACAACCGAATTTCAAAAAAGCACATTATTGAAAGTTACTTCAACACCTAAATTAAAAGGGAAAAATTATCGATTTAAATGTAAAATTATCAATCATAAAAATATTCCGAATGCTTTTGTATATATCAGAAATAATGAAATTGAAGTTTTACCTAAAAGATATGATATAATTCAAACAAACAAAAAGATAAATCTTATTGAGAATAGTGAAACGAGTACTTTCGATTTCAAAAAATACTGCATTAACAACAATATTGCATATTCGATTTATATAAACAATTCGGATATAAATTTAGTTGATTTGAATAATAGGAAAACTCATTTATTTTTTGAAAAGATTCAAGAAAGTTTGGCAAATAGATTAATGTATTATTTACAGGATAGCATTTACTATTCCATTGCTGCCGCCTTAATTTTGGGATATGATCAATTGACACATGAAACTCGAAGTACTTTTTCCGCAACTGGTGCTATTCATGTTTTATGTGTTTCCGGTTTACATGTTTCAACTATTTTCATGCTGATTACTTTTTTCCTAAAACCATTAAACAATTTATATTTCAGAAGATATATAACTCCAATCATAACACTAATTCTTTTATGGGTATATGCCGCAATAACCGGATTTTCACCATCAGTTGCACGAGCATCATTTATGCTTAGTTTTATTTTAATAGGAAGGCTGATAAACAGAGATGTTATTACAATAAACGCATTATGCGGCGCTGCAATAATAATGATAATATCGAATCCCAATATTATTTACAATGTTGGATTTCAGTTGTCTTTCGGAGCGGTTTTTGGAATTATATTCTTCAATAATGAAATAAATAACAGGCTATTAAAAATTAATGAACTGACAAAGAAGATAAGATATTTTCCGACCAAACTATTAGAAAAAATATTGGGATTAATTTCAGTTTCAATATCAGTTCAAATGTTATTAGCTCCTGCATTACTGTATTATTTTAAGATTTTTCCTAATTATTTTTTATTTGCCAATATGGCAGCAATTCCATTAGCAACTATTATTCTTTATTTAGGAATATTTTTATTGATTATTTCACCAATAGAGTTTTTAGCATCCATTGTCGGTAAAGCATTATATTTCATTATAAAACTGTTACTATCAAGCATTAACTTCATTCATAATATTCCATTTTCAACATGTGAGATATCCGGATTAAAAATCAGCCAGGTATTACTATGCCTAATCTTTATCTTCATCTTTATTAATTTATTAAGATTCGGGTTATCAGCGAAAAAAATTATATACAGCTTGATAGTTATTATTATATTTATAGTTAGTTTGATAATTCAATAAAGTATATAATTAAAAAAATTGCAATATTTAAAAGCACATAATGTTAAATTTCATTTTTTTTACGAAAAACTTAACAAACATAAAAAAGATTATTATCTTTGCATATCGTATATGTGCGAATTAAGCATTGTTGACACTTTTGCACGATATTTGATAATGATAAAATCTGTTTAATTAAATTATTGCCTATTGACAAGACCCTTACAATTTTAATTTTAATTGTAAAATTTAGATGAAAGAAAGTTTTAAATTATCTGATAATGAACTCATAGCTAATTATCTAAATGGGGATATGTATAGCATGGAAATTTTAGTTAATAGGTATAAGGGAAAAGTTTACTCTTACATACTAATGATTGTTAAAGATGACGTACTTGCTGACGACATTTTTCAAGAAACTTTTATTAAGGCCATCCAAACTCTTCGCTCTGGTGTATATAAAGAAGAAGGAAAGTTTATCCAATGGATAAATCGGATTGCACATAATCTTATTATTGATAATTATAGAAAAGAGAAACGTTTAGGTACTACCGGAACAATAGATGTGGATAAATTGGCTGGGGTCAATGATTTCTTGGTAGATTCTATTGAAGACTCTCTTATTAGACGTCAACATGAAGAACAACTTGTTAAACTTCTTGATCTTCTACCGGAAGAACAAAAAGAAGTTGTAAAGTTACGCCATTACTGTGATCTCAGTTTTAAAGATATTGCCGCTCTTACTGATGTTAGTATTAATACAGCCTTAGGAAGAATGAGATACGCCATCATTAATCTCAGAAAGATTATTGAGGAGCAGAATATTACGTTGATGGAACGATAAAAAACTCTAAGTGTTGAGTTCCGATTATTCGTAGTTCATGTATCCAAAAGGAATTTATTTTTTAATAATAATATTTCTGTAGATTGAATCTCAGGATTTATACATTTTTATTTTGCAGCTACATTTTTAAAATTGGATTCTTATTTCTTTAATATTAAGATTGTGTAGTAAACATTTAATAAACTGCGATTTATAATTCGCCTCTATCTTACTTATCCTGAATTCCATTGATTAAAAAGTCTTAGACATTTATTACCCATTCATCTAATAATCACATTATCACGCAATCACATTATCACATCAAAAAAATTCCTCTTCCGAACAATTTTTGCCCCCCAATACCGTTATCAATATGTAAATTATTGTTTAACTAACCCTAATCTATGAAAAAAGATTTACTTTACTTATTATCAAATTATTACAATTTAACAAATAAATCGGAAAAGACTGATTGTTCTATGCGAAATTCTATGGAAATTCCGCTTCCAAAATCAACTCAGAAAAGGGTTGATAATATTTTAAAATACGCTAATTATCAACTGATTCTGGATAAAGCGTACAAATCTGGTTCTTATTTGCTTAATTAATATTTGTGACGGATAAAATTAAATTCTTAATTGAGTACTTCACTAAAAATATGCCCGAGCCTGAAACGGAACTCGCATATAAAGATGAGTATCAGTTAGTCGTTGCGGTTGTGCTGTCTGCTCAATGCACCGACAAACGTGTTAATATTATTACTCCTCCATTTTTTGAAAAATTTCCGAATTTCGAATCTTTAGCCTCAGCTTCGTTTGAAGAAGTATATCAACTTATAAAATCTTGTACTTATCCGAATAATAAATCGAAGAATCTAATAAAACTTGCTCAAACTGTTTGTAATGAATACGATGGCATTTTGCCTCAAACTCGTGATGAGTTGGAAAAACTTCCGGGTATAGGCAGAAAAACGGCTAATGTTGTTGCTTCAGTAGCTTTTAAAGAAGCTCGTTTTGCTGTCGACACGCACGTATTTAGAGTTGCTAATAGATTAGGTATTGTAAATGCAAAAAATCCTCTGGAAACAGAAAAACAACTAATAAAATTATTTCCCGAAGCAGTTATTCCGGATGCACATCACTGGTTACTCCTTCACGGAAGATATTGTTGTACCGCAAGAAACCCAAAATGTGAGACTTGCGGAATCTCACAAATTTGTAAAAGTTTCGAGAAAAAATAGTAAATTTGTAAAATTTTTTTCAAAAACTTGAGACATTTTGTCTTTTTCCCGATTAATAAGAAAATAACAAAACTATGGATAATAATTCAGAAAAATTAAAAGCTTTACAACTTACCCTTGACAGAATTGAGAAAGCTTACGGTAAAGGTACCGTGATGAAATTGGGTGATACAGAAATAGAAAGTGTTCCGGTGATTCCTTCTGGTTCATTAGGACTTGACATTGCACTTGGGGTAAAAGGATATCCGAAAGGCAGGATAATAGAAATTTATGGTCCGGAAGCATCTGGAAAGACCACTCTCGCTTTGCATGCTATCGCACAATCTCAGAAAAACGGCGGATTAGCTGCTTTCATTGATGCTGAACATGCTTTCGACAGATTTTATGCTCAGAAATTAGGCGTAGATATTGAAAATCTTCTGGTTTCACAACCCGATTGCGGAGAACAAGCACTTGAAATTGCCGATGCACTTATAAGATCCGGCTCTATTGATATCATAGTAATTGACTCTGTAGCAGCACTTACACCAAAAAGTGAAATTGAAGGTGAAATGGGCGAAAACAAAATCGGTTTACAAGCACGACTTATGTCGCAAGCACTTAGGAAATTAACCGCAACTATTTCAAAAACAGGTTCATGTTGCATCTTCATAAACCAATTACGCGAAAAAATCGGAGTTCTATTTGGTAGCCCTGAAACAACAACCGGCGGTAACGCTCTTAAATTCTACTCTTCAATACGTCTTGACATACGCAGGATTTCTCAAATCAAAGATGGTGAAGAAGCTATAGGAAACCGCGTAAAGGTTAAAGTTGTAAAAAACAAAGTTGCACCTCCTTTTAAAGTTGCCGAATTCGACATTCTTTTTGGAAAGGGTATTTCCAGAATAGGTGAACTTCTTGATATTGCAGTAAACTTAAATGTTGTAAAGAAAAGCGGTTCGTGGTATAGTTACGGTGATACGAAACTTGGCCAGGGTAGAGATGCAGTAGTACAGATTCTTACTGATAATCCGGAACTTGCCGCTGAAATTGAATCTAAAGTATTACAATAATTTATTGTTTAGAACTCAATTACTTTAAGATCTAAATTTAATAATTGACTCATAGGTTATTTATGAAGAAACTTTCATATATCATCTTAATATTATTAATTGCATTCGGTGCTTGTAAGAATAATAATCCGATTAAAACAAATAATACGGAGAATCAAGAAGTAAAAATCCCATGTAATGATTTACCGCTTCTTGATTCTTTGATACTTGTTGATTCTTTAAATGGAGATTTGTATTCTTGCCGCGCAGAAATCTATTTCGATAAAGGAAGATATCCAGAAGCATTATATGACATTAACAGTGCATTAATGTTAAAAGGACAAAATATTCCTGATTTATTAATGCTTTCCGATATATATTATATGCTTGGGAATTTTCAATATGCACGAACAGCCATTGCTGAAGCGGAAAAAATTGACAGTGAAGATTATACCGTATATTATGCCTATGGCAAACATAATTTCAGAACAGGAAATTTTGAATTAGCTAAAGGATATCTCGCTAAATCTATTCAAAAACATCCGTTAAATCCTCAATCTTATTTTGTATTAGGACAAATTGCCGCTTTGGAAGAAGATACTGCAAGAGCCATTACGTATTTTCAAAACGCTATCCAAGCAGATTACGAATTTAATCCGGCTTATTTACAGCTTGCGGTACTTAACATCGAACAGAATCCAGAACTTGTACCTCAATATCTTCAAAATGCTATAAGCGTAAAGGAAGACAATCCACATGCGTATTTTCTGCTTGGTGTTTATTATCAGGAAAATGAAGAATACGACAAAGCAAAAGATTGTTTCCTCAATTCATATATTTATGATAAGAAAAATAAGATGACATGCTTTAATTTAGGCTATATTTATTTAACGGAACTTATGTATTTTGATTCTGCAGCATTTTGGTTTGAAAAGACTTTAGCTCTCGATCCTGATTTTAAGGAGGCTCAACACAATTATAATTACAGTTTGGAACTTATGAAAGAAGATATTTAATAATATTCGGAGATATATGAATAAACGCAGATTAAGGAAGGCTATTTCTAGAATAAGAAAATTACCTAAAAACAAATATTTTTTTAAATATATTTCTAATAAATTCAGACATTTTTATTACCGAGTTACCAAATCCAACAAAGTTGCCTACCCTTCTACCATAATGCTCGAACTTACAAACAGATGTAATCTTGCATGCACCACTTGCCCCCGCGTTTATGCTTACGGCAAACAAATGGATCAGGGTTCAATAAAAATTGAACAGGCTAAAAAAATAATTGATGAGCTTTGGCCTTATTTAGATTCTATCGGCTTAACAGGTATGGGTGAAACTTTCTTATACAAAGATATAGAACAAATTATAGATTATATAAAATTGAAAAACAAAGGTATTATTATATCTGTTTCTACTAATGCAATGCTTCCCGATTTTCTAAATATAGTTTCTAAACTAATTGGGAAAATAGATACTATTCAAATTTCTACAGACGGATTAAATGATATTTACGAGAAGATCCGTATTAATGCAAAGTTTGAAACATTAGATACTAATCTTCGTGAACTTGTTAAACTTGCTAAGAATTCGGATACTACCTTAATGATGAATATGGTAGTAACAAAAGAAAATTATATGCAGATGGCAGCGCTTGTACAATATGCTGAGGAAATCGGCATACAATATATGGACTATACAAAATTTAATCTTGCATGTGTTACTGATATTGATGTTTCTTATTATGATTTTTATAAATCGGAAGAATTCATACATGCATTAGAGGAATTGGAAAAAATTAAAGAAACAACTAAAAACGTAACTGTCTCCAATAGAAGTTTCTACGACAAACCCTCATTTAAAAATTGTCCTTTCCCATGGAGTCACTTTTATATTTGTTGGGATGGATATATTACGCCCTGCTGCGCAAAGCCTTTTCCTAAAGAATATAACTACGGTAATGTTTTCGAAACGTCTGTTATGGATGTTTTAAATAATACGAAATTTATAGCATGGCGAAAACTATGGAGAGAAAATAAAGCTCCGGAATTCTGTGATAAATGTCATTTTATAATTTAAATGACAATATAAGCTATTGTTTTTTGAGTTATCGTTTTGAATAATTTATATATGCTACAGCAGGAACATATTCTTTAACATCCATATTCAAATCGTCTTACAATAATATTATTTTCTTTATCTACTTCTGCAACCTATATTATTAACCAAACTTTTGCGCAAATCTCTACAGACTTAAGTAGGAAAAATGATATATTAGCAACTCTTTTAAATAAAAAACGGTAGAAGGAAAAAACTGAATAATAGAAAGTAAAAATAAAATTCTACAAACATTGTTAATGATAAATAATAAAATTAACTGTAAATTTATTACACATTTGCGTCTAAATTATTTATAATTGCTCTTGTTTAAATCCAACTAACGTATTGACAATAATCACCATATGATTGCGGCACGATTTTCGATCTAATTTTATATCTTTTTTATAATGATAAATATATTCACTTGAGTCCGGAGTTAAATGTTAATATTTAATTCCGGATTTAAATTTATAAGTTATCGATGATTGATAATTAAACATTTATTCTTTTTACATTTATTTTGTATCTATCCCCATTTTTTTATAGTTTTGCGTTTAAATGGGGATGTATTACATAATCATACTTTTCCATTTTAATTTAATAATGCAATTAATAATTATCAACATCAATAAGTATGAAAAATCACATCACAATCATCTTAATCACAATTATTTTCACTTCATGTTCAACAAAAAACAAGGAGCAACAATTAAGTGTTATCTCTGATGAAACAATTATCAATACTATTAAAGTAATTAAGGATAAATATCCGAATGTAAATAACGATTTATTGACAAGGGGCGTTAAGCACACTGCAAATTTCTGGATGAATGACGACGGAACTGCTAATGATTTTCAAGAGTTCTGCAAGCACAATTTCGTTTCTAATCCGGAAAATAAAGAAATATTATTTAATAAACTTCAAAATAATTTTGAAATATTATTCGGCAATTTCAATAAAATGAGTGTTGATTTAAAACTTCCGTTGCATGTTATTGGTGACGAAATTCACTTTATTGATGAAATCTTCGGAGCTTGGGAGCCTTACGCTCATTTCACTGACGATATTTTCTCTTCCAAGATTGCTTTTATTATAACATTGAATTTTCCTTTTTATAATTTAGAAGAAAAAAATAATTTTGGAAAAGATTGGAGCAGATTAGAATGGGCTTATGCGCGTATGGGAGATGTTGTTACCTCAAGAGTTCCTGCTAACATCAGTCAAGACATTGCTGCTGCATCAACTCAGGCCGACAATTATATTTCAAATTATAATATAATAATGGGAAATCTTCGTAATGAGAATTCCGAAAAACTTTTTCCGGATGGAATGAATCTAATCACTCATTGGGGTTTGCGTGATGAACTCAAATCAAATTATTCCGATAATATTATAGGACTGGAAAAACAAAGAATTATTTATGGTGTAATGAAGCATATTATAAATCAAACAATTCCAGAACAGGTTATTAATAATGATAAATATATTTGGTATCCAATTTCAAATAAAGTTTTCAAAGACGAAAAAGAAATCACTGTAAAAGCCGAACCAAATACTCGTTACCAACAACTATTTAATCTTGCAATGGCTTATAAATCTTCCGACAAATTTAATCCTACATATCCAACTTATATTCAACGTTCTTTTGATCAATCAATGGAAGTATCTTATGATGAAATAGAAAGGATGTTCATTGACTTTATAAGCGATCCTGTTGTTGCTGAAGTTGGAAAATTGATTGAGTCTCGTTTAGGAAGAAAATTAGAACCATTTGATATTTGGTACGACGGATTTAAATCGAGAAGTAGTATATCCGAAGATGTTCTTTCTAATAAAACTCGTGAATTATATCCCAGTACTCATGCTTTTCAGCACGGACTTGAGGATATTCTTTTAAAGTTAGGCTTTACAAAAGACAAAGCAAAAGAAATATGTTCAAAAATTACTGTTGATGCTTCACGCGGCGCCGGTCATGCATGGGGAGCACAAATGCGTTCCGATAATGCGCGCCTCCGCAGCAGGATAGGATCAGATGGAATGGATTACAAAGGTTATAATATCGCAATTCATGAATTCGGACACAATGTTGAACAAACTATTTCTCTTCATGATGTTGACAACTATATCATGAATGGTGTTCCAAATACCGGATTTACAGAAGCTCTGGCGTTCATATTTCAAAAAAGAGATCTTGAACTCCTCGGTTATAATACTAATGATCCGAATAAAGATGCCATGCTAACTCTTGATATTTTCTGGGGATGTTATGAAATTATGGGTGTTTCATTGGTTGATATGCGCACATGGAAATGGTTCTACGAGAATCCGAATGCAACAGTAGAAGATTTAAAAGCAACCATCATTAAAAATGCAACTGAAATCTGGAATCAATATTACGCAAAAGTTTTGGGAGAAACTGACTCTCCTATTTTGGCCATTTATTCTCACATGATTGACGTTCCATTGTATTTACCAAATTATCCTTATGGACATATCATTGAATATCAATTAGAAAATCATATTAAGGATAAAGATTTTGCAGATGAAGTTATTAGAATATTCTCCGAAGGAAGACTGACTCCGAATATTTGGATGCAAGAAGCTGTCGGTAATAAGGTATCAACAAAGCCATTGCTTGAATCTACCAAAGCACAATACTTATTATTGAAATAATTGTTTTGGATATAAAATTGATAATACGGGTTAGATGAGTCAATTACCTATTTAATAATTTGAAAAACTTTATCAATATATTCTGATTATCGGTTTTAGTTCGTTATTATATTTTTATTTAAAATAACATTACATATTTTATGAAAGCATATTTTGCATCTGGCTGCTTTTGGGGCACCGAATATCATTTTTCAAAAGCAAAAGGGGTTATTGAAACCACTGTTGGATATATGGGCGGATATACTGAAAATCCGACATATAAAGATGTTTGCTCCGGAGCAACAGGACATATTGAAACAATTGAAGTTGTATATGACCCCGAACAAACTACATACGAAGAACTTTTAAAACTTTATTTCGAAACTCATAATTTTGAACAAGAAGGCGGGCAGGGTCCGGATATCGGGGAACAATATATTTCCGTTATTTTTTATATCAATAATACTCAAAAAGAATTAGCTGCAGAATATATTCAAATTTTACAAAAGATGGGATATTCTCCGGCAACGGAATTGAGACCTGTCGGCAGGTTTTATCCGGCAGAAGATTATCATCAAGATTATTATGAAAAGAGTAATAGTAGTCCATATTGTCATATTTATAGGAAAATTTTTAAATAGTAACTTGTTAACAATTAACAGTTAAGTATTTATAAATTTGCATGTATAATTTCGGGAAATTTTGTTATCCAGTGTATTAAATACGCACTTTAAACTCTCTAATTTTAGTTAAGTAAAAGTAATTTTTTTTACACCATTGTAAAAATTTTATACAAGAATCCAAAATGATGTATAACGTTTGATTTTAATAATCAAGCAATTAGAATCGTGGCACATTATTAGCATCTTTTTGGTCCGTATTTTAATAAATTGAGATATGCAATCATTCCTAAGAAAAATTAGAAAACTTTTTAAAACAAATATTTTAAATATCATCGGTTTATCCGTTGCATTTGCTGCTTTTATAATAATTATCATTCAGGTAAACTACGATTTCAATTATGATAAAAGTTATAAAGATGCCGACAGAATTTATCGTTTGGAAACAAGATATACTAATCCTGATGCAGAAACATTTAGCCCGCTAATATGCAGGCCTCTCGGAGAAAATATTGCACAATCTTTTTCGGAAATTGAGATTGGGACTTGTGTTACCAGTTGGAGTGATAGAGCATATTTTTCAAAAATCAATGATCAATCCAAACCAATCGCACAAAATTTTGTTTCTGTTTCCCCAACTTTTCCATATTTATTTAACCTTGAACTCGTTGAAGGAAATTTTGAAGATCTTTCCAAACCTAATCACTTGATAATTCCACAAAGTGTAGCTGAATTTTATTTTTCCGGGGAGTCTATTTACGGCAAAGAGTTATTATCAGGTTATGATAAAGATCTGTCAAACGATAATTATAACAAAATCTATACAGTTGCGGCAGTATATAAGGATCCTCCCAAAAATTCATCTCTGAAAAATATTATTTATGTAAATATAGATAATGAGTATTTGGATAATAACACTGAATGGAGCTTTAGCTATTATTACAAACTGAACCAAGGAGCTAATCCTAAGTTACTTGGAAATGAAATTGAGAATTTTATTATAAATAACTTTTACTCAAATGATAAAGAAGTAAAAGGTTCGGCAAGATTAAATAAATTATCTGATGCATATTTTTCACGGGATACTCAAGACGGAATGGAAAAAGGAAATCTATCCGTAACTATTTCTTTGCTTACAATTGCTATCCTAATCGTAGTAATTGCCATTATTAATTTCATTAATTTTTCAATGGCATCAGTACCTCTAAATATCCGTCGTATAAATACAATGAAAGTTATAGGAAGCACTAACTCTGCACTACGTATTAAACAGATTATCGATGTGATATTTCTATCCATTTTCTCATATGGAATTGCTTTATTGATTTTTTATATTATCGCAGGCACAACATTCTCATCATTGATTTCTGCTGAATTAGATTTCAAATCAAATTGGAAAATATTGATAATAAGCGGTTTCATAGCAATTATTACGGGCATTCTGGGCGGATTATATCCGGCATTCTACAGCACTTCTTTTTCTCCGGCAGTAATATTAAAAGGTTCTTTCGGATTATCTGCAAAAGGAAGAAATCTGCGTTCGTCATTAATTGCCTTTCAATATGTTATTTCCATAACTTTACTAATTGTTGCCATGTTCATATTTGTCCAGAACAGATATATGAAAAAGCATGATCTTGGTTTCAGAACAGAAAATGTTTTAACAGTACGAACATCCAATACCATTGCTAAACAGAAGGATAGTTTTCTTGATCAACTAAAAACAAATCCTAATATACTTGATATTACTTTTTCCGACGGACCAATAGTATCTTTAGGTAAGATGGGTTGGGGACAAAATTATAAAGGGGAACTAATTAATTTCAACTGTTTTCCTGTCTCAACAAATTTTCTGGATTTTTTTGATATTCCGATAGTTGAAGGCAGAGGATTCCGGGAAAGTGATAATTTGAAATCCAACGGAACAATAATATTCAATGAAGTTGCTAAACAACAATTTAATATTGAAATAGACGATAAAATTGCCGGACATCTTGATGAAGAAAATTCTGCAGATATTGTGGGAATAGTTAAAAATTTCAACTTTCAACCATTGCAATATAAAATTCAACCGATTGCCTTATATATTTTCGGAACCGACCCGTGGAGATTACAGACTTATGTATATATCAAAATAACCGGAAATGATGTAAATGGTTCAATTGATCATATCAGAAAGACATTAGCCGAATTTGATCATAATTTAACCAATGCCAATATTAATTTCATGGACAGAGGTATCGATTCATTATATCAAAAAGAAGATAATCTCGCTAAATTGATTTTGATATTCTGCTCTTTATCAGTTTTTATTTCGATAATCGGTATTTTAGGATTAATATTTTTTGAAACACAATTCAGAAAAAAGGAAATCGGAATCAGACGAGTTTTCGGTGCATCTATTGGGGAAATACTATCAATGCTTAACAAAGCCTATTTGAAAATAACATTAATTTGTTTTGTAATCTCCGTTCCGATAGCTTATTTCATAATCAAAGAATGGTTAAAGAATTTCGCATATCGCTCTCCTATTCCGTTTTGGATCTGGATAGTTGCAGTTGTGGCAATCTTTACATTAACTTCGATAATAATTACTTTACAAAGCTTGCGAACAGCAAAAGCAAATCCGGTGGATTCTATTAAAATTAACAGTTGATAATTTATATATTAATATATAAAAAATTGAATTTCAATTTTTTAATAGATATTTTTACTTGATAGTATAATTTCAGAAACATGACAAATAAATAATAAATAGATAAAAAACAATATTTTAATCTTTAAATATAAAATATCATGCAATCCTTCTTAAGACGAATTAAAAAATTCTTTACAACAAATATTTTAAATGTTATAGGATTATCAGTCGCTTTTGCAGCATTTATAATCATCACAATACAAATTAATTACGATTTTACTTTCGATAGAGGTTATAAGGATTCCGATAGAATCTATAGACTTGAAAATATCAATTCCAACACAGACCAATATAGTCCTGTAATTAACAGGCCTTTCGGAGAAATAATTATTCAAACTTTTCCTGAAATCGAATACGGCACTTGTACCGGATGGGGAGGCAGATACTACTTTGCCAAACCTGAAGATTTATCAAATGTGTTAGCTTATGGTTTTAACAGCGCCTCATATACTTTGCCTTACGTTTTCGGATTTGAACTTATTGACGGTAATTTTGAGGATTTCGCGAAACCGAACCATATAATTATACCTTTGAGTATGGCTAAACTGTTTTTTGAAGATGAACCGGCTGTGGGGAAACAATTAATAAGCGGGTATAATAAGAATCATTTATCCGAAGAAAATAACCCTAACAATTATACTGTTGCGGCGGTTTATAAAGATCTTCCGAAAAATTCCAGCATGCATAATACTGCATATATAAATATCGGTGATAATCACATAAATGACCGTTCCGAATGGAGTTTCAAATATTATTATAAATTAAATAAAGGGACGGATTCTGAGCTATTGGGGAAAAATATTGAAGATTTTTTACTGAAAACTTATTATCCCGACGAAGATCATAACGGACGGGAATTTATAAGATTACATTCTATCCGAAATATTTATTTTTCGCATGATACCCAGCATGATGGTTATGAAAAAGGTAATCTTACAATTACAATTTCATTACTAACAATTGCAGTCTTAATTGTGATAATCGCAATCATTAATTTTATTAATTTTTCAATGGCCGTTGTTCCGTTAAACATACGTCGTATCAACACAATGAAAGTTATCGGGAGTACAAATTCCGCATTGAGAATTAAACAAATTATAAACGTTATTATTCTTTCAATAATTTCTTTTGGAATTGCTTTATTGATTGTTTATATAATTTCCGGAACAACTTTTTCATCTTTGATTTCCGCAGAGTTAAATTTTGGAACAAACTGGAAAATACTGGTAATAAGCGGAGTTATTGCAATTATTACCGGAATTCTGGGCGGACTGTATCCTGCTTTCTACATAACTTCTTTTTCACCGGCAGTGGTATTAAAAGGCTCATTCGGTTTATCTGTCAAGGGAAGAAAACTGCGTTCGTCGTTAATTGCCTTTCAGTATATTATATCCATAACATTGCTTATTGTATCGATGTTTATTTTTGTACAAAATCGATTTATGAAAAAACACGATGTAGGTTTTCGTACAGAAAATATTTTAACCGTTAGAACTTCTAATGAAGTTGTAAAACAGAAAGATGCGTTTTTAAATCAATTGAAAACAAATCCGAATATACTTGATATTACTTTTTCAGACGGACCGATTATTTCGACAGGAAAAATGGGTTGGGGCCGACATTATAAAGATAATGTTGTGAATTTTAATTGTTTTCCGGTAGCAACTAATTTTTTGGACTTCTTTGGAATTGATGTTGTTGAGGGCAGAGGATTTAGGGAAAATGATGATTTGAGACAAAACGGAACAATTATTTTTAATGAGGTCGCACAGGAGAAATATGGTTTTGAAGTTGACGACAAGATTATCGGGCATCTTGATGAAGAAAATCCTGCCGATATTGTGGGAATAGTTAAAAATTTCAACTTTCAACCCTTACAATATAAAATTCAACCGATTGCATTGTATATTTTCGGGTCAGATCCTTGGCGTCTGCAAACATATACTTTCATTAAGATAACCGGCAACGATGTAAAAGGCTCCATAGATCATATTAGAAAAACTTTGTTGGAATTTGATCCTTCGTTAGCTGATGCCGGCATCAATTTTATGGATAAAGGAATTGAATCTATGTATAAAAAAGAAGATAATCTTGCTACATTGATTTTAATATTCTGCGGATTATCCGTTTTCATTTCAATAATCGGTATATTAGGGTTGATATTTTTTGAAACACAATTCAGAAAAAAAGAAATCGGAATCAGACGGGTTTTCGGTTCTTCAATTTCCGAAATATTATTGATGTTGAACAAAACATATTTGAAAATAACCTTGATTTGTTATGTAATCTCAGTTCCGATTGCTTATTACATTATTAAAGAATGGCTTAAAAATTTCGCATACCGCTCACCAATTCCGTTCTGGATTTGGTTGGTTGCTTTGGTTATAATTGTTTTACTAACCTCAACAATAATTAGTTTACAGAGTTTACGAAGTGCAAGAGCAAACCCTGTAAAATCTATTAAAACTGATAATTGATATCTAATATTCTAAAATATACGTCTGTTCTATCCTTAACACTTTGTGCAGATTGTAATATAAAACGAATAATCGTAAAATAATATATTCCTAAAGGTGAAATCCTGACGGGTATTTTGTAATCTTCAGGATTTAATTTGAGTAAATATTTATTCTTAGCACTGAGTGAAAATACAATTAATTTACTCTTTGTGTATCACTTAAGTAACTCTTTCAATTTTTTTTCATTGAGAATTATTCCTTTTTTCTTATCCAAAGTAATAATTCCTTCATCAATAATTTCGGAAAGGCTTCTCGCCAATGAAGGCCTGGTTACCCCGAAAAATTCCGCCAACTCAGTTTGATTCAATTCTAAATCAAATTCACCGCCGGCATTTTTACTCAGAATGTAGTATGCTAATTTTCCTTTTATAGTTTTGATTGATAAAAATTTAATTCTTTCGGATAAAAATTGTGTTTTTGATGAACTAAACGACATATATGTTCGCATAAAACTCTCACTTTCAGTCAATAATTTCACAATACTTTTCTTAGGAAAAAGAATAATCTCACAATCTTCCAAAGCAATAACATCAACGGGAAATTTATTATCATCCGCAAATAAAAAAGCTAATGCTAAAGGTGTCGGAGCATTAATTATCTCTATATTAAGCACATCCCCCGAATCAGTAATCATTTCTGTTTTAACTTTTCCTTCATATAAAAAATACAAAGCACTTATCCCATCGCCTTGACGCATAATAGTTTCGCCTTTAGAATATTTTTTTATAACAACATTCGTATTCTGTAAAAAATCTTCTTGTAATTCCTTGGGAATAACTGCAAATAACGGATTAGAAAAAAGAGATTCGTACTTCATAACAATCCACAAAATTAATTTTTTCCAATGAATTACATCAATTCGCGTTTCAATTATTTTGTAAATAACAAATAATCTGTTTTCTGAATCGAATTAACTTTGAAATTGAAGCCAAATAGTTTGATAACTCTTTGTAAATTAGCGCTAAAAAAATTTCAAAAAAAATCTCACAATGTAACAAATGTTACACCTTATATTTTTTCAACAAGATATTTTTGCATCAAATTAAGCAAGATGAAAAGAAAAATAATAAAAATAGACGAATCCAAATGCAACGGTTGCGGATATTGCGTAAAGAAATGTCACGAAGGTGCTTTGGAGATTGTTAACGGAAAGGCTAAGTTGGTTAGCGATAAATATTGTGACGGTCTTGGCGACTGTATTGGCGAATGTCCGCTCGGTGCAATCACTTTTGAAGTCAGAGAAACGGAAGATTATGATGAAAAAGCGGTTATTGAAAGACAAACGGCAAAACTTTCTCAAAGAGCTTCAAAATTAATTAATTGGCCACTCCAATTACATTTACAAGATCCTGCTGCAGATTATTTCTACAATGCGGATGTAGTTTTAGCTGCCGACTGTACCGCATTTGCTTTTGGTAATCTGGTAAATAAATTTCAAAATAAAATTATATCAATCGCCTGTCCGAAATTAGATTCCAACAAAGAAGTTTATATTGATAAATTAGTATCTTTGATAAATATTTCACATATAAATTCATTAACTGTAGTAATGATGGAAGTACCGTGTTGCAACGGATTGTTATATCTTTCGCAACAAGCACTTTCTAAATCGAAAAGGAAGATTCCAATAAAAAAAGTAATTATAAGTATAAAAGGTGACCTATTAAAAGAAGAATGGGTTAATGTTTAATTTAAAATCAAATATTATGTTTTGTTTTCAATGTCAAGAAACAGCTATGGGAAAAGGCTGTACAATCAAGGGCGTCTGCGGAAAAACTCAAGACGTAGCAAATCTTCAAGATTTATTAATTTTCCTGCTTAGAGGTATCTCTAAACATACTGTTTTACTTCGAGAAAAAGGTGAAGAAAATTCTTATGCCGACAAATTCATTGTTGATGCTCTGTTTATGACCATAACAAATGCCAATTTCGATAAATCAAGATTTGTTGAAAAGATTAAGGAAGCAATAAAATTACGTGATGAACTTCGTAATAAACTACAGAAACTTGGAGTTTTAATTTCTGACGATTGTGAATGTACAACATGGAAAGCCGATACTTTAGAAGAAATGGAAGAGAAAGCCAAATCCGTCGGCGTTCTTGCGACTCAGAATGAGGATATCAGATCTTTGAGGGAATTGTTGACTTACGGAATTAAAGGTATTGCCGCTTATGCAGAACATGCGGCACATCTCGGATATGAAGATAAGGCTTTGTATGCTTTTATGCAAGAAGGACTTATTGCAACCCGCAACGAAAAACTTACTGCCGATGAACTTACGGCTTTGGTTTTGAAATGCGGTGAAATGGGTGTCAGCGTTATGGCATTGCTTGATAAAGCAAACACAGAAACTTACGGCCATCCCGAAGTCACAAAAGTTGACATCGGGGTTAGAAAAAATCCTGCAATATTAATTTCCGGTCATGACTTACGCGACCTTCAAGAATTACTCGAACAAACCGAAGGTACAGGCATTGATGTATATACTCACAGCGAAATGTTACCGGCTCATTATTATCCTTTTTTCAAAAAATACAAACATTTTGCCGGTAATTACGGAAATGCCTGGTGGAAACAAGTTGAAGAATTCGAGAAATTTAACGGTCCTGTTCTGTTTACTACTAACTGTTTGGTTCCACCGCGTGCCAATGCAACTTATACCGACAGAATTTACACAACCAATTCAGCCGGATTTACTGATTATCCTCATATTCCGGACAGAGTTGATAATAAACCTAAAGACTTCTCTAAAATAATTGAACATGCAAAAAAATGTAATCCTCCGGAAGAAATAGAACATGGCGAAATAATCGGCGGATTTGCACATGAGCAAGTATTTGCCTTAGCAGATAAAGTTATTGATGCCGTAAAATCCGGACAAATCAAGAAATTCTTTGTAATGGCCGGCTGCGACGGTCGAATGAAAAACAGGGAATATTATACCGAGTTTGCAGAGAAACTTCCGAAAGATACTGTAATTCTTACAGCCGGATGTGCAAAATACAGATATAACAAACTTCCTTTAGGAGATATAGGTGGAATTCCGAGAGTTTTGGATGCAGGACAATGTAACGATAGCTACTCTTTGGCATTAATAGCATTAAAACTAAAAGAAATCTTCAATCTGGATGATGTTAATAAACTTCCAATAGCATATAATATTGCTTGGTACGAACAAAAAGCCGTTATTGTTCTTTTAGCTTTACTTTCTCTCGGAGTTAAAAATATACATTTAGGTCCGACATTACCAGGATTTTTATCTCCAAACGTTGCCGATGTTCTCGTCAAAACTTTTGGTATAGCTGGAATAACTAATGTTGATAATGATATGAAGATATTTCTAAATTAGAAATTAATAAATTTGACAATGTAGGAGACTTTATGATAAATTCGATAAAGTTTATAAAAACAGATAGAAAACAATCTCGAAACCCAGTATCTCCTACATTGTCATTTCTCAACTTAAATAACTATTTCGAGAATCGAAAGCAAATACTTTCTATGTCGAAATTTATACTTTTAAAGTCTGATTTATTTCAATTCATAAGTTTACTGAAGGTCAAACACTTAAATCTATTATCCGATTTATTTTCATATAATTTATTATAACATTATTTCACTGGTAAATTATCATATACGGACATCATACTTTTTCTTATCTTTGCAAATTCTTTTTTTAAGATAGAAAATGACTGTGACCGGTATCAATAAGAGAATATTTGTTATATTATTATCAGTATTATTTCTGAGCTATTTTGCGGCAAGTAATATGTGTTATCATACACATATTGTCAGAAGTACAATCTACACCCACTCACACCCATTTAATAAAGCAGAACACGATCATACCAAGCACGAGTTTGAAAACATCACCATACTTTCACATTATTATGTTGAGAATATAAATTTGTTTTCCTTTATAGATGATATTCCCTTTTTATTTTCGGAAAGATTCTTCAGCTCGTTAATTAACAAGCCTGTTATTGAAAGTTATTCGTTAAGTTTTACAATTCGTCCACCGCCAGAATATTTTACTTTATAAAATTTCCACATCACACTTTCAATTTATTCTTGATTAGGTATTTATTGTGATTATTAGAGAATCCAAATTCTTAACCAATTCTAATCAGCAACAATAATCTCCTGTTTATTTGCAAGATACAATATCTAATTATGAATAATTTAATTTATCTCTTATATAGATTAAGAAGTTAAGATAATTTTTAATATTAATAAAACTAAAAATGAAATATAATGGTAAAATGTTACCTAAACTAATAAACCGATTGATGCGAACAACATCTAAAATTAAAATAATACCGGCAACGGGAATATCATTTATCGGTTTCATTACACCCTGTTCATTTTTTATTAGAGTCATGTGTTAGCTATGCTTGACTCACGCAACAAACTAATAAACGATAAAAAATTCAAATTATATTCGTATGAAAAAAATATATATAGTTATATCTTTAGTAATTAATTCATTATTACTATTTTCACAAAAAACAGATTCAAATATCATCGGGCATGTGCTTGATAAAGAAACAAAAGAACACTTATTATATGTATCAATTGGCATAAAAGGTAGTACTATCGGAACAACAACAGACGGGTCCGGACATTATCTTCTAAACAATGTTCCGGAAGGAAGGCAAATTGTTTTTACATCTTACATGGGATATAAAACGGAAGAGGTTGAAATTGAAATTAAAAAGGGTAGAACTATTGAAATAAATTTCGAAATAGAGAAATCAGCTATTGCTCTTGACGAAATTGTGGTTTCGGCAAACAGGATTGAAACGTCCAGACGTGAAGCTCCTACTCTCGTAAATGTTATGACTCCCAAAGTTTTTGAAAATACGAATTCGTGTAATATCGGACAAGCACTTAATTATCAGCCTGGACTGCGGGTTGAAACTAATTGTCAAAATTGCGGGTTTCAACAAGTACGCATTAACGGGCTCGAAGGTCATTACTCGCAAGTACTAATAGATAGTCGCCCTGTTATCGGCTCTTTAGCAGGTGTTTACGGCTTAGAACAAATCCCTACTAATATGATTGAACGCATTGAGGTTATTCGTGGCGGCGGTTCCGCAATCTTCGGCGCCAGTGCAATAGGTGGTATCGTAAATATAATAACAAAAGAACCGACAAGAAATACATTTACTGTTTCAAATAATACAAGCCTAATCGGCGGCAAATCTATTGATAATAATACTACTTTAAACGCATCAATGATATCACAAAATCGCCGTGCCGGCGGTTATATTTTCGGTACTGTGCGAAACAGACAAGAATATGATGCAAATAACGACGGGTATTCGGAGATTGGTAGGCTTAAAGGTACAAATATTGGAATGAATTCGTATTATCTTATTAATAATAAATCTAAAATTACTTTGGAGTATCATTTTACTAATGAGTACAGACGCGGTGGCGATAGTATTGATTTACAACCTCATGAGGTTAATGTTGCCGAAATGACCGAATATAATATTCATAGCGGAAATATAAAGTATGATTTTATTTCGAGAAATGAAAAACAGAGATTCAGCTTGTATTCTTCCATACAAAATGTTGATAGAGACAGTTATTATGGAGCAGGTAAAGATTTGAATGCCTATGGAAAGACTTCGGAACTTATTTGGGTAAGCGGCGGACAATATAGTATTTCTTTCAATAAATTTCTATTTATGCCGGCGCAACTAATGGCTGGTGCCGAATATACGTACAATACTTTAAACGATGAAATGCTCGGCTATAACCGAATTATTAACCAGAAAGTTCAAATTGTGAGTGCTTTTTTACAGAATGAATGGAAAAACAAGCAAATCAGCATTTTAATAGGTACAAGAATTGATAAACATAATTTGATAAACAATGTAATATTCAGTCCGCGTGCAAATGTTCGTTATTCTCCATTAGAAAGTATGTCGTTAAGAGTAAGTTATGCATCCGGCTTTAGAGCTCCGCAAGCTTTTGATGAAGACCTTCATATCACTGCTGTCGGCGGTGGCGTTACCTTAATTCAATTAGCTCCGGATTTACGTCCCGAATATTCCCACAGTATAAGCGGCTCCGCTGACTTCAGCAAAACCTTCAATAAAACTAAAATTGAATTACTGCTTGAAGGTTTTTATACAACAATCAACGATGTTTTCATCTTGCAAGAATCCGGTACCGACGAACATGGCAATATAATTTTGGAAAGGATTAACGGTTCCGGTGCTTATGTTGGCGGATTAAATGCAGAGTTTAAAGCAACTTTTCCGTATAATATCGGTATGCAACTTGGTTATACTTATCAACAAAGCAGATACAAAAATCCGGAGACCTGGTCCGAGAATCCGGAACTCCAACCTCAGAAACGAATGTTTCGCACTCCTGATCATTACGGATTTATTACTTTAGATTATGCATTGAAAAATCGTTTTGTTGTTGCTGTTTCCGGAATTTATACCGGTAATATGCTTGTACAACATTTCGCCGGTTATGTAGAAAAAGATACTGAAGTTATTACACCGCATTTTTTTGATATGAATGTTAAATTGTCTTACGATTTTACTCTCAGCGGAAATATAATATTACAATTAAACGCCGGAGTACAAAATGTTTTCAATAGCTATCAATCCGATTTTGATTACGGAATGGATAGAGATGCCGGATATGTTTACGGACCTTCTTTACCGCGAACATATTTTGTAGGAGTGAAATTTATGATGTAAGGTTAAATTGGGTTTCAGGATTTAAAATTCCAACTTTTGGAATAACATAAGAATGTAGAAACTAATATTAATTCTATCTCTCAATTATAAATTAATTTCTGCATTCTTCCTTTTCTAAATTCTCTACTCGTACCTTATTGTCTGAATAGGATTTATTTTTGATATCAATGCCGTTGGAATAATCACAATTAACATACAAATTAGAAATATTCCGATATCTACCGAAACCATTTGCCATAGATTTATTTCTATCGGAACAGTGTTCACGTAATATGATTCCTGAGGTAAGGAAATGATTTTGAAATTTATTTGAAGATAAGATAAAATTAATGTGAGAGCGTTGCCGATAAGAATGCCGATACCTACTATATATGCCGCTTTTACTAAGAATATTTTACGTATTTCACGGTTGTTCATTCCCAAAGCTTTCAAAATCCCTATCATTGATGTTCTTTCAATAATAATTATTATCAATACGGAAATGATAGTAACAATGCAAACAATACTCATAACACTTAAAAGAACGGCAACATTTACATCTTGCAATGAAAGCCAATCAAAAACTTGCGGATTAATATCATAAACCGTTTGCAATTTGCAATTGTACGGCATTAGGGGAAGAATTTGCCGGTAAGCAATCTCAATATCGGAAAGTGAATTCAAATATATTTCATATCCATTCGATTGTGTATCAGTCCAATTATTCAGTTGTCTGATTATATTTATATCCGAAATAATAAACGTCTTATCATAATCGCCAAAGCCGGATTCATAAATTGCAGCTACGATAAATCTCCTAACTCTCGGGCTCTGGTCATAGAGAAAATATCCATCAATTTTATCATTAACGGATAAATTCAACTTATTTGCAACAATTTTGGAAATAACTATCGAATCATTATTTTTCCCATTATCGAATTTTGGAATTTGTCCTTCAATAATTTCTCCCGAGAAATTATTGAAATCGAAATCGGCTCCTATTCCTTTAAAAGCAACTCCTTCAATATTATCGCTTGTTTTTAGAATACCCGCTTTTAAAGCATATTCATTAACCGACTGAACATATTTTACTTTTGAAATATTACTGATATATTCGGCATCAATTTCTATAGGCTTTGATTCCCAAGATTCGTTGTAATCGAAATTCGAAATTCTGAGATGACCCACAAAACCTGCAATCTTTTTTTCGATCTGATTTTTAAATCCAGTAACAATAAAAACTGCCATCAACATTACAATAACACCCAAAGTAATTGTGCCTATTGCAATTTTTACAATATTTCCGGAATAATCATTTTTATTGATTTTCAAAATCTTCTTTGAAATAAAAGAAAAGGCTTTCATATCAATAAATCAAATATTTACTTCTGATAATCTTGAAGTTACTTATATCTTCTTGCCAACTTGCTCTTATAGTATCAATATCAGCATTATTTTCGATTTGTTCTCTTAGTTTTGATGTTCCGGCAAGTTTATCAAAAAATGGAATAAAGAATTTATCCTTGTTCTTCAAATCTTTATAACAAGAAATAAGAATATCAAAATTCAATTCGTGAATAGAATTTCGCCATTCGTACCCTTGTCCGACAAGATTATATCCGATACATTCCTTATCTTTTAATTTCGGATTGGGAGCTGCATGCGAAATACTCCGCGGAGTAAAGGTTGTGTCACCTTTTGAAAGATCCGGATGACCGACTAATTCAAAAGGAAAATCGGTTCCTCTTCCAACCGAAACACAAGTTCCTTCAAAAAAACAAAGTGAAGGATACATCCATATTGCACTCATATTTTGAAGATTAGGAGACGGAGCCACAGGCAATTCATAATAGGAGCTGTAAGTATAATTAGCCACCGGAATTACTTTCACCATTTTCTTATCATGAAAATTAGGAGAAATCCAATCTTCACCAACAACCATTAATCCGTATTCGCCTATAGTCATCCCATAAACAACAGGAATTTTGTGCATTCCAACAAAAGACTCGAAACCATCCTCAAGTACCGGACCATCAATATAATGCGCATTGGGATTCGGTCTGTCGAGGATAATAACCGGAATATCCGCTTCGGCACAAGCTTCAAGAACATAAGTCAATGTGGATATATACGTATAAAACCTCACTCCAACATCTTGAAGATCGAAAAGCATTACATCAATATTTTCAAGTTGTTTCTGAGTAGGTTTTTTATTATTTCCGTATAAAGAAATTATCGGTAAACCGGTAAGCTCGTCTTTATTGTCGGAAATAAGTTCCCCAGCACCGGCATCACCACGGAAACCATGTTCGGGACAATATATCTTTGTAACAGTAACTTTTTCCGAAAGTAGAACATCAACAAGATGTTTATCTTTAAAAATTGATGTTTGATTAGCTACAATTCCTATTGATTTATTTTTTAAATCATTCAGATAAAGTTCTGTACGTTCCGCACCGGGAACTATTTTTGCATTTTGAGCGTAAACATTAATCTGCAAAAAAAAGCATGAGACTAAGACTATATGAGTAAAACTCATTTTTTTAAAAAATCTTATTCTCATGCCGGGAAGTATTTATTGTGTTCTGCCGGGATAAACCTCGAGAGCTTTTTTAAGGCAGATCATAGATTTTTTAAGATCTTCTACTTTAAGAACATAACTAATTCTCACTTCGTCTTTACCGGAGCCAGGAGTAGAATAGAATCCTGTAGCAGGAGCCAACATCACCGTTTCGCCATTGAAATCAAAATCTTCCAAAAGCCATTGAGCAAATCTATCGGAATCATCGATAGGCAACTTGGCAACTATGTAGAAAGCACCTTTCGGCATTGGGCAGTATGCTCCGGGAATATTTTCAATTCCTTCGTAAACGGCTTTTCTGCGAGCATCATACTCTTTAATAATCTTATCGAAATAATCTTTTTCGACATATTGAGATGCCTCAGCAGCAATTTGTCCGAATGACGGCGGGCTTAATCTTGCTTGTGCAAATTTCATTGCGGTACTCATCACCTCTTTATTTTTAGAAATCATGCAACCTATTCTGAAACCACAAGCCGAATATCTTTTCGACACACTATCAAAGAGAATAACATTATTTTCCAGACCGTTAAGATGCATCACGGAATAATGTTTAGCTCCGTCGTAGCAAAATTCTCTGTAAACTTCATCTGCGAAAATATAAAGATCATATTTTATAGCAATATCTCTCAGTGTTTCCAATTCTTCTTTGGAATAAAGATAACCTGTAGGATTATTAGGGTTACAGATCATTATAGCTTTGGTTTTCGGAGTGATAACTTTTTCAAATTCCGAAATAGGCGGCAGAGCGAATCCGTCTTCGATATGAGATACAATAGGAACTACATTTATTCCGCTACTGATTGAAAATCCGTTATAATTAGCATAAAAAGGTTCGGGAATAATAATTTCATCACCTTCATCAAGGCAAGTTTCCATAGCAAACATAATAGCTTCGGATGCGCCTTCGGTAACGATAATATCATCAACAGTAATATCAATACCTATTGATTTATAATAATCGACCAAAACTTTTCTGTAAGAAACATTACCTGCGGAATGGCTGTATTCAATAACCTTACCATTGTAATTTTTCAATGCATTGAGCATTACCTCAGGTGTTTCAATATCAGGTTGACCGATATTTAGATGATAAACTTTGATTCCGCGTTTTTTTGCAGCATCAGAATAAGGAACGAGTTTTCTAATAGGAGAAGCGGGCATTTTGAGTCCCTTTTGAGATATTTTTGGCATATTAAATTAATTATTTACCGGAACTGCGCCCGGGTTAACATTATTATTGAGCAATTGTTGATCAGCCGCATTCTTTACAACTTCTCCCTTAATACGTAAAACTACAGGACTGTTTGAAGCGTTGGAAACAATTGTAACTGATTTATTGATTGGACCTACTCTGTTAGTTGAATATTTAACTTTAATCTCAGTTGATTTACCTGGAAGGATTGGAGCTTTAGTCCATTCCGGCACAGTACATCCGCAAGTAGATTTAGCATCTGTAAGAATTAACGGTTCTTTTCCTGTGTTAGTGAGGGTAAAAACACAATTACCATCGCCGTTTTCCATAATTTTACCATAGTCATGCACAAGTTTGTCAAAATCCATATAAGGTGCATGAGGATTAACATCTTTTGCATTATCTTGAGCAAAAGTGATTGTTGAAAATGCAACAATCATACTCATTAAAACAAATAACTTTTTCATAGAGCAATTTTAATTAATTATATAAATTATTTTTCTTTTAATATTCGGATTGCCGTATTAAATTCGGGTTCAATTTTATTGATAACCTCATAGAAAGTGTCTGTATCATAGAGATTTCTTCCGATAAAAGCTTTCAATTGAGCAACCACGAGCGGACTTAATTCGACTGGTGTATTTTCATCAATAATTATGCCGTTCTCTTCACATAACTCAAATATTTTTTTTATGTCTTTATCCGATATTTTATAATTATCAATAAAGGATTTTTTATCAGGATATTGTTTCAATAAACTTTTTCTACTATTATCCATAAGATATATAGAATATTTATTTGCAATGCCTTTAGAAATGAATTTTTTAGTAAAATCATCATACATTGTGGAATCAAAAGGCACGAAGATATCAGGCATAATTCCGCCGCCGCCGTAAACAACCCTTCCGGAAGCAGTATAATACTTCAAAGAATCTGGAAATGAAATACTATCTTGATGAATATGTTCACCGTGCTTCAGACGGTTTGAAATATCCTTAAAATACTCATCCTTGCCGTCATCATAAGGCTTTTGTATATATCTTCCACTTGGAGTATAATATCTTGCAATAGTAATTCGCACCTGAGAACTATCTGGCAAATTAAACGGTCTTTGCACAAGACCTTTTCCGAATGAACGGCGACCGATGACTGTTCCTCTATCCCAATCCTGAATTGCGCCGGCAAGTATTTCACTTGCGGAAGCAGAGCCTTCATTAATCATAACAACAACATCACCCTTTTCAAAATCGCCTTTATTTGTAGCAATAGCATCCGAACGCGGAGCCATTCTTCCTTCGGTATAAACAATAAGTTTTCCTTCAGTAAGAAATTCATCGGCAAGAGAAATAGCAACATCAAGAAATCCACCGGAATTATTTCTAAGGTCGAGGATTAATTTTTTCATACCTTCTTTTTTCAACTTGCTTAATGCTTCATGAAATTCATCCATTGTTGAGCGAGAGAACCTGTTTAATTTGATATAACCGATTTCATCATCAATCATATATTTGGCGTCAATACTATAAACCGGAATAACATCTCTGACAATAGTAAAATCAAGTAATTTCGGCTCGCCTTTTCTAAGGATCTTTACATCAACAGTAGTATTTTTCGGCCCCCTTAATTGTTTTTGAATCCATGAGGACGTAACATCTTTCCCTGCCGCATTCTGTCCATCAATTTCCACAATCTTATCACCTGCCATAATACCTACTTTATCAGACGGACCACCCGCAATAGGTGAAATAACCAATAAAGTATCTTCAACCATCTGAAATTGAACGCCAATACCTTCGAAATTTCCTTGTAAAGGCTCGTTAGATGCCCTTGCTTCCTCAACATCAAGATACGCACTATGAGGGTCCAATTCTTTAAGCATTGCCTCAAGGGCAGCTTCAATTATTTTTTCATTATCAACAGAATCTACATAATAAAAATTTAGTGTTTGAAAAACACGGTTAAATTTATTAAGTTGTTCTTTCGCTTTTTCGGACTGACAGTATATATCATCACAAACGAAAAACAACATAGCAAATATTAATATTCTAAATATTTTTTTATGCATAATCAACGAAAAATTTTACAAAAGTACAAAACAATTGATAATTAACAATTAACTATTGATAATTTAATTAATAATTAACACTTAATTGCTAATAATGTGTGATTTAGCTATCATAATTATTAATTCTAATCTCAAATTAATGAGGACTAAATTCAATGTTAATATTTACAAATTATCACAGTTATTCTTAAATTTAATTCTTAATTCCTAACTTAAAAAATTATCTTTGCAAAAACAAAAGCAATAGTGGCAAAAGCAGAATTAAAATCTTTACTCCTATCAATGGTTGTTCCGACGATCTTGGTATTTATAATATGTATGGTAAAATTTATTGAGATTTTGTTTAATATTTCTTTTACAGAATACGGATTAATACCTCTTAATATAAAAGGTTTAATAGGTATAATTACTGCGCCTTTTATACATCTTGATTTCAAACACCTTATCGGTAATTGTGTCCCTTTATTTGTTTTAACAACAGGTTTATTTTACTTTTATAAAGATATTTCATATCAAGTTATTGTTTTATCGTGGTTATTAACTGGTTTAATGACTTGGTTAATGGGGAGGGAACATTCCGTTCACATTGGTGCCAGCGGTATAGTTTATGCATTGATTACTTTTCACTTAACAAGTGCTCTGTTAAGAAAAAGGAAAGACTTGACAGCATTTTCTTTAATTGTAATATTTCTATACGGTAGTTTTATTTGGGGATTTTTTCCCGATTTTTTTCCTGAACGAAACATAAGTTGGGAATCTCATTTATCAGGAGCAGTCTGTGGAGTAATTATAGCATTATTTTATAAGAATGAAGGCCCGCAAAAAATTATTCATAACTGGGATGAGGAAGACGAAAATAATGATGAAGACAGATGGTGGGAGATTCAAAACAATACATAAATCCATTTAAATAGGAGAATAATATGATATTTTTTTAATTTTTTCTTGTGTGAAACAAAAAAAAACCATATTTTTGCATGATTTTAAAAAAAGATTTTTTATCAAACAATTATTAATAAACAATTAATTTAAATTATTATGAAAAAGTTTTTTACACTATTTATGGCAAGTTTAATTGCCATTGCGAGTTTGGCGCAAACAAAAACACGAGTTCCAGACGAAGTCCTTAACAAAGCAGTAGAAATGAGCAATCGCAACACTAATAATGTTCAAATGCCTTTCAAGGTTGCTCCTTCAACAAAATCTGTTGCTTTAGCTCCTCAAGAAATAGAAGTCGGTCATACTTACTATGATTTACAAAGTAATTCTTCTTTAGCAAACAGGTTTTACAGATATGATGACGGCAGTATTGTTGCTACCTGGACAGGTGGTATGGAAGCTGCTGCATTTAATGACAGAGGTTCTTTTTCTACCTATTGGACCAAATTACAGGATCAAACATGGGGATGGTCTATTAACCCGGATGATGTAGGTAGAATTGAAGGTTACCGCGCAGGTTGGCCGAGTTATGCTCCTTATGAAAACGGAGAAATCATGGTTTCTCACAGTTCTGGTATCGGTTTACATAAACGTGACCAAGTAGGTACCGGTGACTGGAGTTTAGTAACACAAAGTATTTCAAGTACTTCAAACTCATGGCCGCGTGCTTGTGTAAACAATGGCACAATACATGTACTCGAAGGTCACCAAACAAGTGGAACTCCTATGGAAAACCATGTTTATTATTCAAGATCAAAAGACGGTGGACAAACTTGGGCTCCTCAAGGTGAAACTCCGGAACTTATCGGTTCTGATTATTACAGTACAATAGCTTTTTCTGCCGATGATTATGTTTGGGCAGAACCAAATAACGGTGTAATTGCTTTTGCTATGTTTTCAAATTTTGCTGACCTTGTTATCATGAAATCAGAAGATGATGGCGACACATGGGAAAAAATAATTGCTTGGGAACATCCGATACCATTCTATAATTATAATACTATGGTTTATACAGATACTTTATATGCACCTAACGGTTCAGGAAATATTGTGATTGATGATAACGGTAATTGTCATATTGCTTTTAATGTAAACAGATATTTAGTTACTGAAACAGGTGGTAGCAGTTCTTATTTTCCAGCTCTCGGACATTCTTTCTATTGGAACGAAACATTAGATCCTTTTACAGATCTTAATAACCAATATGATGCTCTTCATGCTGAGTTACACCCCGAATATTTACAAGACGGTAGATGTATTCTTGCTTACGGTTTTGACTTTGATGGTGACGGTTCATGGTTTGGCGAGACTACTGATGGTCTTACATATTACCGCTGTACAGGTCCTATTACTCACATTACCATGACACAGGTAAGTGCAGACAGGCTTGTTATTGCTATTTCACTTACTGATGATTCAGCTCCGCTTTCAGCAGGTGGTAGTACTTATTATGCAAAAAGAATTTTCTTATGCTCTTATGTATTTAATGAAATTTATGAAGAGTGGAGATTTGATACCAATTGGGTAACTGATCCTGATATGGTTAGTTATGACTTATTCTCAGAAACCCCAAC